>NZ_JAKJSL010000083.1:0-4690 GCF_050336815.1 Photobacterium nomapromontoriensis | reverse complement strand
CACTAGCACTTGTTGGGTTCTGCTTCGCTTAACAACATCCCCACTCCCAAAACTGATTTCGTGGCTCAATACTTAGCCTACAGGTGCCTCTACTAACACTTCACTAATGCAGTTACCCACATGTAGCGCATAGCTCGAGGGCTTAGCGGGTGGCTACCCTTACTAAGATGGGACTTTCACCCACTATTTATTTGCTAGCTTTGCCTAGCGTACTAAGCGCGCAGTTAATCAGTGAGGCCTTATTCGGCCTCACCTAATTCAACATTCCATGGCAGTAAATCGGTGAGATCAGTGCCAGATGCCCTCTGCGGCAGCTCTCGGAATAGATGCAAGAAGTAATAATAAGGGTTGATGTCATTTGGCTCGGCACGTCATTACGATGCTGTATAAGTTTGCACTCGCCTCGGCGCCAGCGACTGATTTTGAGAACAACCAGTTTTTCCGACCCGTTGTGAACGGCCTAATATCTCGTTCAGTCACATTGTTATCAATGCTGATTTTTCCGTCTTCAAGGTAGGTTGTTAATTTGTCCCATTGATTCAACGTGTAGTTGATGGCTTTACCTATCAAGCTTTTTGGCAGCACTTTTTCTCGGCTCTCTTTCAACCAAGCGTGGAACTCATCTAGTATTGAGATAGCTTTTTCTAATCGGTATTGATGACGCTCCTCTGCACTCAACGTTTTGCAGTGACTTTCTACCGCATAAAGTTTGCCGATGTAACTTAGGGCTTTTTCTGCTCGTCCTGAACTCCCTGCTGGTTGAGCTTTTTTTGCATCGGTGAACTTTCGCCTTGCATGCGCCATGCAGCCAGCAAGGGTAATAAGTTCTAGCCCCCTCATAACCGACATATCCATCACACAACAAGTAGCCTGCGTAATCACCAAGAAAGGTTTTCGGACAAGATTGAGCACGGCTTGGTTGATATTCATAGATAACAACAGGGTGCGGGGCGAACTCGCCACTGCGATACACCCACATGTACGATTTGCTTGTCGCGGCCCGGTCAGGTTCACTCAATACCTGCACAGTGGTTTCGTCAGCACAGATAAGTGGTTCTTGGAGAAGCTGCTGTTTCATCACTTCAACCAGCACGTTAACTTTAGCGCCAAGTTGAACACACCAGTTTGCTAACGTACCGCGGCTAATATCGATATCGGCACGCTTTAGGATCTCAACCTGGCGATAGAGTGGTAGTGCATCGACATATTTAGCGGTGGCAACAGCAGCAAGAGTTTCAGGGCTAGCGATACTCTTTGGGATCATACTGGCCGGTTTAGGCGCAGTAATGATCTGGCTTTTTAGCTCCGTTTTCTCACAGGATCGGCAGGCATATTTGGTTCGCTGATGACGGATCACGCTGACTGTCTGAGGGATGATTTTCAGCTCTTCCGAGGTTTCACTGCCACACTCATGCATGGCATCACCGCAACAGTCACAGTGTGGTGCATTCAATGTATGAACACGAGTTTCACGCTCTAGCGTCTTAGGCAGTGGTTTTCTGCCTTTCTTATGATGTTTTGGCTCGGGCTTATTTTGCTGCTCAGCCTCATTGAAGGTACCTTTGGGATGCTTCTCACTTTGAGCCGCGAAGCGTTTAGATTTACTCAGGTTGAGCTGCTCCGTGAGTAGTTGCACCGCACTTTTAAGTTCAATGACCTCTTCATTCATCATTTTCACCTAGTCTGACAGCGAAAAAGGATCGTTCAAGCGCAATATGCGGATCAGTATTCTAGCTCACACTTCTCGCCCGTATAGCGGTTGATGGGCTTGCGGGTTTTCAAGCATTAGCTCAGATAATAGCCAGTTTAGCTGCTGAGTAGAGATGTGGATATGGCCTGCTGCCGTGGGCTTTGGCCACTTAAAGTAGCCTTTTTCTAGTCGGCGATAATAGAGCCAAAAACCATTGGTATGGTGAGTAGACCAGAGGAGTCTCACCTCTAACCTCTCGCAGAACCATACGTGATACTCTCATATCATACGGCTCCCATTACCCAATCGTTGGTCTTCAAAATAGTGCCAGTGGATGAACAGACACGGTCGACTTTGTGCTACATGCTTTAGCCACTGTGCACTTTTCCGTTTATGTCCTGCAAGACGTTTATATTTTCGCCTTGCCCACCATCCTAATCTGAGTTCCAGATAGTTTGCTAGTTTACGCATTTGGGTGGGGTAAAAGTGTCCGTAGTATTGGAACCACCCCCGCAATATAGGGTTATATAAACGCGATAGCTCTTCCAACGTCGCAGGCGTTCTTACTGACAAACGCCAAGCTCTGATGCGTGACCGCATGGATTTTAATCCCTCATCACTTGCCGCTGGCAGAAAGCTAGTAAATAACTGTCCTTCCTTGTTCTTCGCCTTTCTTGGTCTAAAAGTAAAACCTAGAAAAGTGAATTCCTTTACTGGGTAAGCAAGAAGTCGATTACTGTCCTTACAGTACACAATCTTTGACTTAGTTGGATGCATTGTGAGCTTACACTCCTTCAGTCTTTCTTCTATTGCTCGAAGCAGATATTTCGCTTGAGCTTCGGAGTGACAATGCACGACTGCGTCATCCGCATACCTAGCAAAGGGACACTTGGGAGAAGTTTTACTTATCCAAGCATCAAATGCGTAGTGCATGAACAGATTCATCAGCAATGGACTAATGACACCACCTTGTTGTGTGCCTTGAGTTCGAGTCTCCAAAGCATTATCAACTGTGAGTGTTGATGCTTTTAACCATCTCTCGATGTAAAGCAAAGCCCACTTCACCTTTACGTGATGACGTACAGCTTTCATCAACAGTTTGTGATCGATATTATCGAACGCACCTTTGATATCAAACTCTACAACCCAATCCATCCGCCAGCAGCGTTGCCGAGTTTTCTCTACGGCCTGCAATGCAGACTTTCCAGGTCGATAGCCATACGAGTCAGTGTGGAAGCATGTGTCTATCTGAGGTTCGATTAACATCTTGACCACGTTGATATGCCCTCCAAACGAGTTGTTTTGAAATATCAAACGATTTTGTTGATGCCATATGGCTCCTTCCTAGTTTTGCTAGGTTGACTAAATTTCATCAACTGGATAATGCTGCCCCTTCGCTCCTTACCCATTACAGGTAATTCAACACTACTACGAGCAGCTCCGCCCCTGTATTTGACATCGGTATTCTTCCTCATGGTATTTGTCATTTCCCTTGTCATTCAAATCCAGGTTCCCACGTTCCATGCTACCGCCTAAAATCAAGCTCATGCCGCCTATACACCGATTGCCACTGAAACAGTAAGTAGGTTTCTTTCCAGCTTATCCTAGGGTTACTGGGCGCCCCTAGTTTTGACAACACGTAATCCTTAACGATGCGTCATCGGACGGTTCGCTTCCACTCATCTTCTTGATTCATACCTGATATCTTTATTGATACCTTTTCCAAAGTCGCTCACTACCATATCTCTTAAATACAGCAGCACTTGGCGGTTTGAAACCGAGCCCTACAGGCAGATTTCGGGAGGCCTTCTCCCATCAGTAGCACAGCTCCAGAAGGTGTTAGCCCTTTGTTCGTGGCACACCCCAGAATAGGATTTTTATTTTATCTCATCCTCGATTGCAGAAAATGAACCATGCGTTACTGAGCGGATCCATTTCTAACACGTCCGCCACAATCAGAGACAGGCCATCAATCGACTTGCGCATGTCGGTCACTCCAGACACGAGATAAATACTGCCACTGGGGATCATTGCAGGGCCTCAAGCCAATGACGAATTTGCCCGTGTGATAAATCACAGGGAAGGCACACCCGCAATCCGCTAGGCAGAAACACTTCAACGCATGAAGCCTCTACCTTTTCATCAAGCAGAACGGGTAATACACATTGAATCTCGTCATTAGTGCGTAGCTTTTTCAACCAATAGTAAAACGTCGCCAGTTTGATATTACGCTGCTGACAAAAGTCGGCTTTGGTGAACTCGCTTTGGGCTTGCTCATCGATAATCGATTGCCAATGTTGTTGTTTGGTAGATGTCATGGTGTTTCTCCTTAAATAAAGAAGAAACAGGATCACCTATATGGCTAGATTTTTGAATGTGTGGTTATTTAGACGCTTACAAATATTCAGAGCCGATGTATCGTTGACAGAAATCCGATAGCTACTAGGTGTTTCTATAATAAGTAGTATCGCCGCTGTCATCATGGGCAAAGACACCATCATGCTTTCAGTTTTAGGTGCGGGAGCAATTAACTTCTTCTGCCAATAACACAAGTTAGATGAAGTGACATGGTTCAGCTCACACCTGACGACAATAGTCATGCCGCTTTCTTTTTGTACTTGCCAGAGCTGAATTTTATCGTCTCGAGTCATAGTATAGCTCCATTGATGAAGGAGTTATATCAATACCATTCACGAGTTCTGATTAGTATGTGCGGGGAAATACCCGCTTACATTGATATTTTAACGAGCAATAGACGTAAAAAAGCCCGAGTCTTACGACTCGGGCTTAGTATAAGTGGCGGAGCGGACGGGACTCGAACCCGCGACCCCCGGCGTGACAGGCCGGTATTCTAACCAACTGAACTACCGCTCCGCAGCGTCTATTCAGCATTTAAGCAATTTGAAGCCTGGCGATGTCCTACTCTCACATGGGGAGACCCCACACTACCATCGGCGCTATTACGTTTCACTACTGAGTTCGGCATGGGATCAGGTGGGT
>NZ_JAKJSL010000082.1:0-4903 GCF_050336815.1 Photobacterium nomapromontoriensis | reverse complement strand
CTAGTGCTCGGTAAATGGTTTTTTGATCAGGTCCAGTGAACCACATATCACCGCCATTTAAACCAAGCATGTAACCGCTAGTAAAATACTCACCTACTTTTTGGGCTGGTTGGCCAGAACGGTATACCCCTCCCTGTCCATGACCTATACAGTAAAAACCATCAGCAAACTTACTGCCCCATACATTACAATCATATGCATTCGGGGTAAATTCACCACGGTCAACAAGTTTTAATGTTTTAGCATCAATAACAAAGGTATTGCCACAGGTCGGCAAGCCTCTGTCGCCAAACGTTTCAATAAACTCTTCAGTGATCCCACAAGAGAAATCCCCAGCGACATCATTGTCAAAACTTAAATATATCTGTTGTTCGGACTGGTTCATATAAGCTTGCCCAAAGGATGCTGCTCGCCTTGCCAGTGGACCATTCACCTCGTCAAATTTAATGACCTTTTTATTACCTAATTTGACTAAAATGAGTTCATCTCTTTTTTTTACCACAACTTGAGTACTGTCTTTATCCCACATGGCATCATGGATTGTTGTCGAAACCTTGCCCAGCTGGGTGATTTCACCGTTGTCTAAGTCATACAACACCGTGCCCCCTTCCTGAGGGATAATAAGATAACGGCCATTCGGTGAACGCGACATGTATTTCCCGTAATCGATGGTGCCGCTATGAGGTGTGGGTGGCAGCACACCTTCAGGAATGAGTAGCTGAGGGTTAGTGCCGTCAATATTCAACGCCCAATAACTGACTTGTGACTCATCGTCTGGGTTGGCAATCGTAAATAACACTTGCGGAAGTTTGACATTCTCGGTGTTCCAATCCGCCACTTCAGGATCACTGGGTATATCAAAGTAATATGCATAATGCCAACGGCCTCCTGTAACATTGCGAAATTTGTTACTGTAATGTCTAGGCTCTTTTTCACGGTACCTTAGTTGATCCGCTAACAATTCTATGCGGGCTTTTTCGTCAAAATAAGGCTTAGCAAAATAATAACCTGCGCTGGCCACCATGACGGTCACCATACCTAAGCCAAGTAGTCGTTTCTTTTTCATTGTTTATCCATTGTTATCTATTCTTATTTTTACATCTGCACTACAACGACCAATCCAACATCAAGGATTCATAACGTTGCTTATCGTCATTGCTGACACCCTTAGGGGATTCATTTGATTGTTTCGCGGGCTCGGCCTCTTCAAACTCGTCAGGCTCTGCAAATAAATCCTGATAAGCGACCTGATTAAACAGCACATGACGGCTGTCTGGATCTTGGTCACAGACCAATGAAATAGTAAAAACCCCCTCTGGTGGCAAACCACTCAAATATGCCTGCTGCCAATCATGGTCATCACCTTGATAGAACGCTAAGTCGAAAATATCCCTGTAATCACTATTATGATCAATAATATAGAGGGTATTGAGCGCCGTAAGCCCAGAGGTTCCCACATCAATTCGAAACAACATACCGCTATTCTTGCCATCCACGTAAGCAACCACGGTGTTACTTTTATCAAAGCTGCGTACAACGGCCTGCTGATCAGTAAGCCACGGCATGTCATCTTCGGTAACGCGATGAACCGTGGCGCTATCCACGTCTGAAGTAAACGCCTGAACACTAAAGGACTGCGCGTCACTGTAACTACCTAACTCATCAAGAGAAGTGCTCGCTTTATCCAACCTTGCACTGTCAGATTCTAATGCTTCAATCTGGCTAAAGCGCTTCTGGTTAGGGGAAAAGACAATCTTTAGGCCATTTTCACCCTGTTGCACTTCACCGGCGATTTTGTATGGCACCCAAAATTGCGGCATGGCAAAACCGGACACATCTCGTGGTATAACAGCAGGTATCTGTTTTTTCTTTTCTTCGCTATTTACTGTCCGGTAATACTCAACATCAATATCCTGATAATACCCTCTGTCGGTGATGGCCATTTCACGCCAGAGCTTACCTTTCCAGAACACATACAGATACCCACCGCGTAATTCAGAGGCTTTTGCTTTGTTTTTGCTGCTATCCAGATAAGCGAGCGGCCTGACGGGCACTAGCACATTATCCCATTCCGCCATTTGGATTTCTTTATCAACAGGTTGAAGGTTATCAGCCAGTTTCAGCAAAATGGGGGTTGGTTGATCAGTACATGGGATCTTGATGTATAGGGTTTTTCCTTCCACCGCCAAATCTTTGAACGTCGCAAGGCTACGGTGCGCATTCTCCGCGTCAGCCTTACCTATGGCGATTTTTTCTTTCTGCTCATCTGTTTTACCTAACATCAGACACGCCGCATTGTTTAACCATTGCCCAGCAAATTCCACCACAATTTTATGATCAGGGCTTGGCTCGACGGGCACATAGTTGTAATTGCGCACCAAATGGACGTCGTCGACCACTTGCTGGTAACCCGCATTGTGAACCTTAGTTTGACCAGAGGCAGAAAGCGTATCAATACGCGCTTTTAGCCGCGGAAACGCTTGCAGCTGAGTCGCGCTCAGTGGTGAACGGCGTGAGAATGATGAAAGACCAATCCAATTACCCTTGATTAGCTCTGCTCGCACAGCATCAAGAAGGGTGTTAGTGGACTTTTTAGCCGACATGGAAATTTGCTCAGACATCATGCGAGGCAATTGTCCGGCGATATCATTGGTATTTCTAACACGCGAAAAACGCCCTATACACTCATCGGGTGTAAGAACATAAGGTAGCTCGTTGGGGGTTAACTTCGAGCTGGGTATAAATTTGCAAACTGAGTGCATTTGAATTCTCCACAACCAACATCGTCAATATGGCTGCGGTGATATTTAAGCTGATAAGGCTTACGAGTACGATTTGGTCCGACGATATTACTCACTTATTGGATGTATTTCAATTAGGTGCAAAAAACGACCACACCGCCAGAATAACCATGCAAATAGTTATTCTGAGCGCAAAAATAAGCATAACAACCACAAAAGATAGCACCGTGAGTAGGCTATTAGTAATGGCAATTAACCTGTGAGCTTAAACAAAATTCACAATATTATGAGATATATTAAAAATATTGAGGCATCAAACGACAAATCCCATAATAAAATGGCCTCTGGATCGCCCCCGAAATAAAAGCGCTGATATAACCATCGTTAACGTTGGCACTAAGGGTTCAGACTCAATCCCGCGCCTCTAAAACCACCTTCGCTTTTTCTAGATCGCGATAACTCGGCAACGGGTATAATGCATCACTCCAGCTTTCCGTATCACTGTGCTCAAGAACATAGCGGCTAAAACCAAAGCCAAAATCTGATAATTCCACTCTTTTACCATTTTGAACAGCACCTAGTGTGTACACCATTTTAGTAGTAGGGCTATTTTCGGTTGGCTTTTCTAACACTCGGGAGATATTTCTTTGCTCATATCCAGTGAACCACATATCGCCGCCATTTAAACCAAGCATGTAACCGCGCGTAAAATGTTGACCTACTTTTTGAGAAGGTCGCCCTGCGCGGTATACGCCGCCGCCATTATTTCCCAAACAGTAAAAACCATCAGCAAACTTACTGCCCCGTACATTACAATCATATGCATTCGGGGTAAATTCACCACGGTCAACAAGTTTTAACGTTTTAGCATCAATAACAAAGGTATTGCCACAGGTCGGCAAGCCTCTGTCGCCAAACGTTTCAATAAACTCTTCAGTGATCCCACAAGAGAAATCCCCAGCGACATCATTATCAAAACTTAGATATATCTGTTGTTCGGACTGGTTCATATAAGCCTGCCCAAAGGACGCTGCTCGCCTTGCCAGTGGGCCATTCACCTCGTCAAAGTTAATGACCTTTTTATTGTCTAATTTGACTAAAATGAGTTCATCTCTTTTTTTTACCACAACTTGAGTACTGTCTTTATCCCACATGACATCATGAATTGATGTCGAAACCTTGCCCAGCGGGGTGATTTCACCGTTGTCTAAGTCATACAACACCGTGCCCTCTTCCTGAGGGATAATAAGATAACGGCCATTCGGTGAACGTGACATATAGATGCCATAATCGATAGTACCGCTACAAGGCGTGGGAGGTAGCACGCCTTCAGGAATCAGTAGCTGAGGGTTAGTGCCGTCAATATTTAATGCCCAATAACTGACTTGTGACTCATCGTCTGGGTTGGCAATCATAAATAGCACCTGAGGAAGTGCCACATTCTCAATATTCCAATCCGCTATTTTAGGTCTTTTAGGTAATTCAAAATCTGTATCATAAATCCACTCTGTAGCATCCCCCCTTCGCCACTCAAGCTGCTCAGCTAACAGTTCTATGCGGGCTTTTTCTGCAAAATAAGGCTTAGTAAAATAATAACCTGCGCTGGCCACCATGACGGTCACCATACCTAAGCCAAGTAGTCGTTTCTTTTTCATTGTTTATCCATTGTTATCTATTTTTATTTTCACATCTGCACTACAACGAATAATTTAATACCAAGACTTTTTCTCGATTTTCGCTCTAGCCATTGTTGCGCGCCTCTAAAACCGCCTTCGCTTTTTCCAGATCGCGGTAACTCGGCAACGGATATAATGAGTCACTCCATTTTTCCGTTGCACTGTGTTCAAGAACATAACGGCTAAAACCAAAACCAAAGCCGGATTTCTCCACTCGTTTACCACCTTTCAAACTGCGGAACGTGTAAACCATTTCAACGGTTGGGCTATTTACGGTCGGCTTTTCTAACACTCGGGAGATATTTCTTTGCTCAGGTCCAGTGAACCACATATCGCCGCCATTTAAACCAAGCATATAACCGCTAGTAAAATACTCACCTACTTTTTGGGCTGGTTGGCCAGAACGGTATACCCCTCCCTGTCCATGACCTATACAGTAAAAACCATCAGCAAACTTACTGCCCCATACATTACAATCATATGCAT
>NZ_JAKJSL010000081.1:0-6487 GCF_050336815.1 Photobacterium nomapromontoriensis | reverse complement strand
CAATAAAACCATTATGCGTTGTGAACGTGCAGCTAAATGGCGAGTATTGGCCTGAGCAAGTCAGGCTGCCATTGCTTGTGACATTGTCACACCGTAGTCGTATCAGCGAAGTGGCCGAACCCCAGCATTTATCAGACTGGTTCAGCAACAACCTGCCCGAAGCGGGTACAGAGACCAAGGTTATCCTGACTGATGCCGATACAGGTATCGTGTTACATGAAGAGGTCACGGCAGAGACTGAACTGACCTTTGAGGCTGTAGTGATACCGGAAGCTACCACCAACCTTCAAATCGAACTCACCGCCATACGAAATGGCCATGAAGCAATGCAAAGTTATACACAGGTGCTAGGTGTTTAAAAGCTCCCGAAAACTGTTTAAACCCCGTTTACAGAAATTAAAAACGTGGTTTTTTAAACGGTCAGTAGATATTCACCTAGAATAAACCGCCCAAAATGACAAAAACACCTATTTGTCATTTCTCGCGGACGGTAAAACTACCCGATAGAAACCACCCAAAATGACAAATGCACCCGTTTGTCATTTCTCGCGGACGCTAAAACGACCCAATAGAAACCGCCCAAAATGACAAATGTGCGATGGGTTATTTTGAGTGGCTAGTGATGGGGAGTAATAGTGGTCTTCATTTTCTAGGTGCCTAGACATTGATTTAGCGCTCGCTCGATAGAAACCACCCAGAATGACAAATATCGAATTGTCATTTCTGGCGGATTCATTTGTCAAACCTCGCGGGCGGCTACACTACAAAACCTCGCGGGCGGCGATACATCAGAAAATCTTCAATCTGGATCTTGCATTTACTAAGGTGATGTATCTTAAGGGTAAATTTGATTTATCCACAAAAACGGTGGGTAACTTTATGGTAAATGTAACAACGTGTTGATTAAATTATCACCAGTAAAATGAGGTAATGTTAGCAGTTGGATTGCCGTACGGTATAAATGGTTTTTGAGCTTTGTCACTAATTGGTTAAATATCGCACAGTGGTATGTTTTATATGCAAATGTTTTGTTATTTTGTGGTTATCAGCTGATACATATATTAACAGAGGATGTTTATGGTTAATTTGCTGCGAGCTTTGACGATCCGCCGTACTATTGTGATTGTATTTATTATTCCAAGTGTCCTTTTGTTGGCTTCTATCGGTATGCAAATTAAACAGTTGTCGGCCATTTTGACTGAGGACGAAATTGCTGTAGAGACCGTCTCCCTGTTTACCTTATATGATGAGGTTGCACATCAGTTTGCGGTTGAGCGTGGTCTGACGGCAGGTGTCATCGGTGCCAAGGGGCAGGGCGGACAAGTAAGGGCGCTACAGCAACAACGACTAAAAGCCGATCAGGCTTATCAGTCATTACTTGCATTCACTCCCCAGTACCTTGATCAACAAGAAACACAAAATTTGCTTGCTGCAGTTAAGAAAGAGCTGGATCATCGACATGATATTCGGCGCCAAGTGGATACCTTGGCATTAACTGACTCCCCTTTTGCTTATTATTCGAATATCAATCGGCTAGCTCTCGATAACCTCTCTATTTTACTGTCCCATATCGGTAATCCTTTGCTAAAGGAAGAAATGCAAGGACTGCTGCAGCTTCTGGTGGTAAAAGAGCAAGCCGGTAAAATTCGTGGTGCATTAAATGGTGTCTTTGCCAGTCAGCATTCCAGTGCTGAGCGCTATGTGCAGATAGAACACTATATTCAGGATGAGCAATATGCGGTACGGCAGGCCCGATTATTATTATCGAGTGACATACTGACAGAGTTTGATCGCGTATTAGGATCGTCAATTTGGCGTCAGGTGGGCAATATTCAGCAGCAGTATCTTAATCAGGTTGATACATGGCCAGCGGTCAGCGGCCCGGAGCCATCAGCGTGGTTTGCGCTGGCGACAGAGCGGATCGGGTTGGTTAAGGCGATAAGGGATAAGATATCAACGGATCTGATCGACATAGCGGTCGCTGATAAGCAGTTAACTCAACAGCTATTAATGGGCTATGTGGCTGTGATTGCGTTAATTGTGCTGCCTTTGCTGATATTAATGCTATTTTCTGTACAACGTCTGACACAGCGGGTGCAGGCATTCTCCGCGAAGTTGAGTGCGATGGCGGATAATAAAGATCTGACAATTCGGCTGGCGGATGAGAACCAAGATGAATTTGGTTTGATTGCCCGTCAGTTAGATCAGTTATCAGCCAGTGTCACCGAAACGTTAAATCAGGCGAATCAGGTGGCGATTCTGACCCAGGCAGAAATGGTTGAGATGGAAAAATTCATCGCACAGGCCAGAAAAGACAGTGAGCACACCCATACCCGTTGCGACAGTATCGCGACGGCAATGACCGAAATGGCCCAGACTTGCGGGCAAGTGGCTGAGATCACCGGTGATGCCCAGCACAGTACCGATCAGGTCAGGGGCAGTGCAGAGGCGAGCTATGCCCACAGCGAGCGTTCAATGGCATCGACCTCAAGTTTGCTTGATAACGTTAATGAAACCTATCAATGTGTTGATGCACTGGAAAAGCAGATGGGCAGTGTGTCGAAAATTCTCGATACCATTAACGCGATTTCAGAGCAGACCAATTTGCTTGCTTTGAATGCCGCGATTGAAGCCGCCCGTGCCGGTGAGCAGGGACGAGGGTTTGCCGTGGTGGCAGATGAGGTTCGAACCTTGGCTCAGCGCAGCAAGCAGTCGACAGAAGATATTCGTGATCTATTAGATGGGATCACGCAAAATGCGAAAACGTCTTATACCAGCATGCAGCGAAGTCGTGAGGCCACTTATGAAACGCAGCAAGTGGTGTCAGAAACCAAATCGCTGGTCGAAAGCTTGATCGGTAATGTCGGGGAGATTGCCGATTATAATACCAGCATTGCGACAGCATCAGAGCAACAGTCACAGACGGCGCACAGTGTAGACGGTGACGTGGATGATCTGCTCGCGCTGGCGGGTAACACCATGCAGGCGATCAATGATATTCATAGTGAAATGGTGCTCATTAAGCAGCAGATGAGTGAATTGGCGACCGAAGTCAGCCAATTCAAAATAGTGTAGTAGACGTTATCTCAGTCTTTATATTGTACGCTGTTGCCACCAGTGATTGGCTTGTACCAGCGCAGATTGTTGATCAGGGCAGAAGCCCATCAACTTCAGTACGATAGCAAGGGTCGCGACGACAGCATGCTGGCCGTAGTTGTTGTTTTCGGTCCCCATCCATACATCCTGCAAGTATTGGCCACTGATCTCGCCGTGCTTGCCGGATGCCCCCTCGAGGTAGGTTGGCCACTCTTCATTGAATAAACTGCCACGGTTGACACCGGCTACTCGGCAAGCGGTGCGTGGACTGCGCTCGCTTTCTCCCCCTTCGCCTTTGAAGGCAACCATGTGTTGATCCCCAACCCGCTGTGCGGCCTCAGCATGGAGTTGTTCATAGCCCTGATGGAAAATACCGTGGATAGCGTATGGTGCCGCAGTGGGGTTCAGTGCTCGGGCGACGGTATTAAGAGGGGTTCGCAGGCCAACAAGGTTGCGCAGGGCAAGCAGATCAACCAAGGGCTCACAGTAGCTGGAGAGCGGGATATAGCAGATATTATCGGTTGCTAAAATGTGGCGGGCTTGCTCTGGGGTGGTGGCTTGCTGAATGTTCAGCGCTGGGCAGGCGGACTCTATTTGATACTTCACCGCATCAACGGCGGCATGGCCGCTGAGCATGACACGGATACCGTTTTGTGCCAGCAGCTTGGCCGCCAGCAGTAACCAGGGTGGCTGACGGCGTTTACCCGCAAAGCATGGCCAGTCGACATCGACATCCAGTTGCTGCCATTCTGGTGCAATATGCCCCCGCAGTGCCTGGATATAACCCGCCGCTTCTTCGCTGGTTTCACAGCGAACGCGTTGCAGCATCAGCAGGGTGGCAAGTTGCAGTAGCTCAGCGTTGCCGTCGAGATACATCTCCAGCGCTTGGCGGGCTTCATCTTGTGTCAGAGAGCGGCGCCCTTTTTCCCCGCGTCCGACATGTTTGATAAATTCTGAAAAAGCAGTCATATCACTATCCCTGTGGTGTTGGTCATATTCCCAAGCTACCTTAAGATGGGTCTAGATGCGAGCATACTGAATCTTAAACATTGAGCTAACGTGGATATAATAGAAAAAGACCGTCAATAAGGAGTACACCATGTTATTAGTTACGACCCCCGATATTCCGGGGACGATCATTAAGGACGTTGTAGGCACAGTATCGGGTAATGTGGTGCAATCAAAACACGTTGGCCGCGATATTATGGCGGGGTTTAAGTCGATATTTGGCGGTGAGATCCGGGGTTACACTGAGATGTTGACGGAAGCCCGGCAAGAGGCGACTCGCCGCGCAATCGCTGAAGCTGAGGCGCTGGGGGCCGATGCCATCGTTAATGTCCGCTATACAACCAGTGCGATCATGCAAGGTGCCTCGGAAATTTTGGTCTACGGCACCGCAGTGAAGTTGGGTGGCAGAGCTGGATGATTTTAATGTCGCTGAAAGCATAAGGCGTCCTAAAAAAATCATAAGGTGTCCTTTTAATATTCATAAAGTGTCCTAAACTGAAATTAGTTGTTTTCTTACGACATTTGGGGACACTTATGTACATTCGAAATCTTCGTAAACCCTCTCCAAACAAAAATATTTATAAATTCGCCAGTCGTAAGAATAAAAAGACTGTTATGTGTGAAGGTAGTCTTGAAAAAGACTGCTGTTATCACTTCGAGTATGATTCAGAAGTCGTAAATTTTGAGGCACAGCCTATAGGTTACTACTATGAATATCATGGAAAGCAACTGCCTTATACACCTGACTTCTTGGTACAGTACAGTGATGGTTCATATCAGTACGTCGAAATTAAGCCACTTGGAAAAACGTTAAGTAAAGATTTTAAGCAGAAGTTTGAGGCAAGACAGTTAGCTGCAAAAAGGCTTGGGTTTGATGTTATTTTGGTAACAAGTAAGCAAATTCGAAATGGCCATTTTCTTGCTAATTCTATGTTAGTTCACCGTTATAGTGGTTGTATCACTGGTGACGGCTTGTCGAATGTTATATATGAGCATCTCTTGGTACTTAATTCTCTAAAAATTAGTGAGTTAGCTTCAACGGTTGGTTTATCTATTGGGAAGGTATTTGCCGCTGTTTTGAGACTGGTTGCACAGAGTAAAGCTTGGATTGATTTAGACTCAGCTAAGCTCGATGAAACCACGTTAGTAGTGGTGCAATAAATGGTGGGACGATTCAAAGATGAATTTGATGCCACATATTCTGAGGATGACGAGCAAGAATTTTTGGCTCTGCCAGAAACGAAGCGAAACCAACTCCAATATGGCTCTTTAGATACAGTTGAAATAATTGAACGAGATCTAGACTCTTTTTCTGAAGAACAAAAGCGAATAGCCTTGGAGCGATACAAGTTACTGAGTTTAGTTAGTAAAGATCTAATCGGTGGGTGGACTCCAAAGAACCTTAACCCACTGATAGAAAAGCATATTGAAAAAACCACGTTTACTCAAAAACCATCTTATAAAACATTAAAAAGATGGCATGATTCGTTTAACCAAGCTAATGGTAGTTTTACTAGTTTGGTAGACAAGCATCATCAAAAAGGTAATAGGACAACTCGAGTAGTGGGCGATGAATCATATTACGAGCTAGCCTTAGAACGGTTCTTAGATGCGGTAAGACCCTCAATTAGTGCTGCTTATAAGGTTTATTGTGACACTATCACTGTTGCTAACGAAAACATTGTTTCTGGCAAAATTCCTCAAGTTTCCTACCAAACCTTCAAAAACCGTATCCAGAAAGAGCAGCCGTACAGCGTTGCTTTGGCAAGGCATGGTAAATACTATGCGGACAAGCTTTATAATTACTACCAATCGGTAGATATGCCAACTCGGATACTAGAACGAGTAGAGATGGATCATACTCCACTCGACTTAATTCTACTTCATGATGAACTACTGATTCCTCTGGGCCGGGCCCACCTGACTCTTTTAGTTGATATCTTTAGCGGGTGTATTATCGGTTTTCATTTGGGATTTAAGCATCCTAGCTATGTCTCAGCCTCGAAGGCAATTATTCACGCGACCAAAAAGAAAGATTATATATCGAACTTGCCAATTGAATTTGAAAATGAATGGCTCTGTAACCCCCTGTGTCAGGATAGTTGTCACTGTCAAAAATCAATCAATTTAGAGGGGCGGAAACAGAGGAAATATGTCTCGTTATTCACAAGAAAGAAAAGAAGCTATCTTGAGAAAGTTGTTACCACCGTTGTCTCGCTCTGTCGCTGAGATAGCAAAAGAAGAAGGCATCAGTGAGGCAACGCTGTATTATTGGCGAAAACAACTTCGACAATCAGGAGCCGTTGTGCCAGATAGTAATACGAGTTCAGAACAGTGGTCAGCGCAAACCAAGCTGGCGATTGTCACAGAAACCTTCTCGATG
>NZ_JAKJSL010000080.1:0-7247 GCF_050336815.1 Photobacterium nomapromontoriensis | reverse complement strand
GTTTTTAACATAGTCAGCGTGTCCTGGGCAGTCAACGTGTGCGTAGTGACGAGTTGGAGTATCGTACTCTACGTGAGAAGTGTTGATTGTGATACCGCGCTCGCGCTCTTCTGGAGCGTTATCGATAGAAGCGAAGTCTTTAGCAACACCACCGTACACTTTTGCAAGTGTAGTACAGATAGCAGCAGTTAGAGTTGTTTTACCGTGGTCAACGTGGCCGATAGTACCAACGTTTACGTGCGGTTTTACGCGTTCAAATTTTTCTTTAGACATGGGTAGTCCCTCTAGGCACGGTATTTAGTGGTATTACGACCACAGAACCAAACATGGGTTTGTAGAGTATATATCAAAAGAGTTGAAGTAACTTAAGGAGAGGATGGTGCTGATAGGCGGATTTGAACCGCCGACCTCACCCTTACCAAGGGTGCGCTCTACCAACTGAGCTATATCAGCACACAAAGTGCGTGGAGCGGGCAGCGGGAATCGAACCCGCATCATCAGCTTGGAAGGCTGAGGTAATAGCCATTATACGATGCCCGCAAAACTCGTAACTCGATAAGCTATTCAATCAATCGAAATTGGTGGAGGGAGAAGGATTCGAACCTTCGAAGGCGGAGCCGTCAGATTTACAGTCTGATCCCTTTGGCCACTCGGGAACCCCTCCAAATTTTATTCACTTTCACTCATTTAGGAGAAAGTGGTGCCGACTACCGGAATCGAACTGGTGACCTACTGATTACAAGTCAGTTGCTCTACCTACTGAGCTAAGTCGGCTTAAGTGCTGCGCATTCTAGAGAACTATCCTAGCCCTTGCAATACCTTTTTTACGTTTTTTTTGTTAACCATGCTCTAATGGCTAAATCTCACTCGTTATCGGCATTTTGCATACAAAGCAAGCCCTTCCAGAACCAAATCTGAGCGACGATGAAAACTTTTACCCCAATTTACAGGTAGATGACGTACGCCACCACCGCATAGAATCACCTCTGGTTCAGCCTTTAAGCGATCTCTTGCCTGAGATAGCCCAAATTCGATTAATCCAACCAGTGCGGCTCGGCAGCCATTCTTTAATCCATCGGCTGTATTATCGGCAAAGGTCAGCAAATCACTATGATCTCTATCGGCAAATACTTTAGTGGTATTTTCTAAGACTGACTTCATCATCAACTGATAACCAGGCGCAATCCATCCACCCAAGTGTTTACCATCTTCTGACATCACATCAAAAGTTAGTGCAGTGCCGATATCAACAATCACGGTAGGCTTTTTAAATTGCTGCCGAATCGCAACTAATGTTAACCAGCGATCCACACCAAGATACTGATATTCACTGTAAGCATTTTTGACACCAAAATCCTTCCGCAGAGTTTTGACTTGCATTACCGGAATGTTAGCAAGTTGAGATATACGCTGAAGGGAGTTATCAACCTCTACCGGGCCAACGCTCGCAAAAACAATTCTGCTTATGCCCGTTTCAAGCAATGGCTCAAGGACCATTTCCAACTTACGACTAGGATAGCGCCCTAGTAATGCAAAATTGCCATTCTCAAACAGTTGGGCCACTTTGACATAAGTGTTACCCGCTTCAATTAAAATCTGCATTAACAACCTCTAAGGCTGATTTCACCACCGATATAGGGCGTAATCCCCTGCTCGGTTTCCAGTAATAGCGCCCCCTGACTATTGATCCCACGTGCAACACCTTCTACAACGCGTTCTCCAATCAATAACTTCACAGGACGATCCAAAAAATTATCCAATCGATTCCAACGGTCGATAAATCCATCGAGGCCGTGCTCTTCATATTGACGTAGTGTTTGATCTAACTTGGCTATCAAGGCTGCGGCTAAGTCATTGCGGCTAGGTAGACAACGACAAGCTTGAGACAGATTTGTCCATTGCTGAGCAATATTAAGCCCGGCCTGTTCTGGCATCGCAATATTAAGACCCATCCCGATCACCAAATGTGCGGCGTCACCAGCCTGACCAGTCATCTCAACTAAAATACCCGCTAGTTTTCGATCCCGATAATAGAGGTCATTCGGCCATTTTACTCGTATCTCATCTGCACCAAGCTGTTGTAAAGCTTCTGCAATCGCCACACCAACGACGAGACTCAACCCCATCGCTGCAGCCATACCCGCATCAAGACGCCAGTACATCGATAAATATAAATTACTGCCAAAAGGTGACAACCATTGACGACCTCGACGGCCCCGTCCAAGTTCTTGATACTCAGCAAGACAAACCGCCCCCTGTGGTAGCTGGCCAATCCTATCTAATAAATATTGGTTAGTCGAATCGATCACTGGGATCACATCTAGACTCGAGCACTCTACCTGAGCCAAAATCGTATCGCAATTGAGAAGATCCAATTTTTCAGGTAGCCGATATCCTTTACCTCTAACGCGGTAAACATCTAGCCCCCAAGACTGTAATGCCTTGATATGTTTTGAGATAGCAGCTCTTGACATACCCAGCGTTTCACCAAGTACTTCACCAGAGTGAAACTCACCATCAGACAACATCGCAACCAATGCCATCCGTGTTGTATGCTCTCTCATCGGATAGCCTCCCCAAGGCAAGTTTCACCTGTAGCCGAGATGAAACGCACCTCGTGTTCAAGCTCAATACCAAATTTTGCAATTACACAATCTACGATATATTGCGCTAGCGTAAGTATGTCATCAGAGGTCGCTTCATGAGCATTAACCAGTACCAGAGCTTGTTGATCGTGTACACGAGCACCACCTATTTGGTGTCCTTTCAGCTGACATTGATCAATCAACCAACCCGCTGCCAATTTATACTGACCAGACTCCTGAATATAATGAGGTATCGATGGATAATGAACCATTAACATATCCATTAAATCCGCCTCAATCACAGGATTCTTAAAGAAGCTTCCCGCGTTTCCCATTACCGTAGGATCGGGTAACTTGGTCATTCTTATTGTACAGACTGCCTGTAATAATTCAGCAGCTGAAACCTGCTGCGGGTCAAATTTAGCCAGAGGGCCATAGCCCACATTCGGTACCCAGTTTTTAGGTAGCTGTAGACCAACAGCAATAATTGCATGGCTGTCTTTTAATGCATGTTTAAAAATGGAATCGCGATAGCCGAACTGGCATTCATCTGCCATCAATCTCGATTCTTCGCCACTCATAAGATCAATGATGTCGACATAGTGACAAACATCCTTCAGCTCAACACCATAAGCACCAATATTCTGGATTGGCGATGAGCCTACACAACCAGGAATCAGAGCCATATTCTCGAGCCCTGGCATACCTTGCTCAACGGTCATAGCAACAAGTCCGTGCCAATCTTCCCCAGCCCCGACATGAAGTAGATACTGCTCATCCGTTTCCGCAATATTAATACCTCGTATACGATTAATTATTACAACACCTGCAAAATCTTCGCAAAAAAGGAGGTTACTCCCCTGCCCAACAATCAACTTCGGAAGGCCTTGATACTGTTCATCTTGCCAAACAGATACCAGCTCTTTTGCCGTTTCGACTATCACAATATGCGCGGCAGTAACCCCGAGACCAAATGTATGAAACGGCGCCAGTGACCTATTCTGCAAAACTTTCATGCGTATTTTGACCCATACCTTTTATACTAGAGCTGTATTTTAACTGATTCATCTCCAGTTGGCAGTGTTTTCCCATGAGCAAGCTTAGTTTTCACCACCTTGAACCTTTACGATTTCCGCTAATCAACCGTTTCTATAAAACCTACTACTCGGCAGGTAAAGCCAAGAAAGACGAAATTATCTGGATTGGCGAGAACGAGAGTGGGATATGCTGCTGTGTCAGATTCAAGCAATTTGATGACTTCCAATTACTCACGGGCATGCTGGTTCACCCTAGACTCCGAGGCGAGAAGATTGGCCACCAATTATTGCAAGCCTCTGAACAGCAACTCATTCACCATCCCTGCTATTGTTTCGCTTTTGACTATCTAGAAAGTTTCTATAACACAGCAGGGTTTAGCACCATACCCGACGACACTTTACCCCCTGCGTTAAAGTCAAGATTAGAACGCTACCGAATTGGAGGTAAGCCATTGATCCCAATGCACTATCAATATCAACCAAAAGATAATTAATCTATCCGTGACATAAGCCTACTCAGCAATACATAGCGATGACATTTTTCTGGTATAATTGCGCCCTTAACCCACAGATTCATCCTTATTAAGGTCGCGTAAACGAGGCGATAATGGATTCAGCTATTGCTAATAAGCAACGCATTGAGCAACTACCGTGTATTGCACACAAGCCGGAAGATTTAGAGACACTTTTTGATGCAGGATCGTTCCGTGAACGTCTTCACGAGGAGATCGCCAATGCCAAACAACGTATATATTTGGTTGCTCTCTACCTTCAGGATGATGATGCCGGTCGAGGGATCATGGCAGCGCTGTATGATGCTAAACAAGCCAACCCTGATTTAGACATTAAAGTTCTTGTTGACTGGCACCGCGCCCAACGCGGGCTGATTGGCGCAGCTAAATCAGATGGTAATGCAGCCCTCTACCGAGAGTTTGCAGATAAGTACGAACATCAGATCCAAATCCTAGGGGTTCCCATTCGTAACCGTGAAGTCTTCGGAGTACTTCACCTCAAGGGCTTTGTCATCGACGATAAGGTGATCTATAGCGGTGCCAGCTTAAATGATGTTTATTTAGCACAACATGAACGTTACCGTTATGACCGTTATCATGTCATTCAGAATACTCAATTAGCCGACAGCATGGCCGCCTTCATTGTTGATGTTCTTGTAAACAGTGATGCGGTTAACTGTCTCAGTCAAAGCCTCCGCCCGGAAACGAAAACGCTAAGAGGGGCCATCAAAACCCTTCGTCAACAACTTCAAAAAGCCAGCTATCAATTCGTGTCTGACACTATTGGCAATGATGAAGTAGGGCTAACCCCTCTTGTCGGCTTAGGTAAACGTAAAAATAAACTCAACCAACACATCTGTACACTGATTGCGAGTGCACAAACTGAGTTAACTATATGCACTCCTTATTTCAATTTTCCCCGAAGCATTAGCCGAGAAGTTAAACGCGCACTACGCCGAGGAGTCAAAGTAACAATCGTTGTCGGCGACAAGACGGCAAATGACTTCTATATTCCGCCCAGCGAGCCATTTAAAACGATCGCGGGCCTGCCATACTTGTATGAGGTTAACCTGCGTAACTTTGCTAAGCAAAACGAAGCGGCTATTGCCCGTCGTCAGCTTGCTATCCACTTGTGGAAACATGAAGATAATAGCTTCCACTTAAAAGGAATATGGGTTGATCGCAGCTATATGTTAATCACAGGTAACAACCTTAATCCTAGAGCTTGGAAGTTAGATTTAGAAAATGCCATCTTAGTGCATGATAAAAATCAACTGTTAGCAGAACAAAAGCAAAAAGAGCTCGATTGTATACTTAGTCATACTCAGCTCGTCGGTAGCTATAAGTTCATCGATAAGGTAGATGCGTATCCTGCTCCTGTTAAGAAGTTGATTAAACGTATCCGCCGTATTAAGGCTGATCATATTCTTAATCAAATTCTCTAGGACATAATTATGACTATTGCTGCAATCGATGTTGATCCTCAAAAAACATTCACCCCACTATGCCCTAATGAGCTACCAGTGAATGAAGGAGATGCTATTGGCCAGATTCTTAATGACCAAGCAGCATTAGCAACCTACAGGGTTCTTACCAAAGATGCTCACCCAAGCAATGCTGTTTGGGTGGTCAATAGTCATGACAAAATGCTCCAGCCGCTAACTCATCCCAATGCCGATTTAACTTGGGTCGAACATGCAGTTCCTGGCACGATCGGGTTTGAGACAATCCCTAACCTGCCTGCAATCACTGAGTACGATCATATTATATGGAAAGGAATCGAACCGGACCTCCATCCTTACGGCGCTTGTTATCATGACCTTCATGAAAAATTAAGCACAGGTCTTATCGAGTGGTTAGAATCTAAATTAGTCACTACCATTCTTGTCGGGGGTTTAGCAACGGACTATTGCGTTAAAACAACAGCACTACAGCTCCAGGCCACCAATAAGTTCAAAGTTATCGTTAACCTTGAAGCCTGTCGAGGCATTGCGCCTGAATCCGTTGAAAAGGCTTGTCATGAGATGTCGGCTGCTGGAGTTATCGTCGTAGACGACCTTAATATCGCAAAGCAACAACTAGCGTTATAAGCGTTTCTACAATGTCACATTAACGTCAACAGATGAATGGTTACTAAATCGTTACTCACTAATTATTGGGGGACTTTTTTATATCCGGCATAACCACGACATTCGCTCTCCTCTGTTTACCAGAAGAGTATTCATATCAAGCCACTATGCCAGAAAAGATCTAATAGAAGTAAGCATAACTGGTGGTTCAATGCTTATCCCTAATGAATTTGAACAATTAGCTAAACCTGAGATGAATACACATGCTTTTTGGCTCTTCCTCATTTACAGATGGTCGCAACCGTAGTGATATTACGCATAGCTCAGATTAGTATTAATGCGGGGGAACCAGTTATCTTAGTGACGGTTTAGCTAGGCTAGAAAGTCGTAAATCTTCAGGAAGGCCATCACTGCTAGCAGCAGGACAGTGATAACAATTGTCCATATGTAGTCAATCAAATAATGGTAGATGGATCCATATCCAAACTTATATGACATCGGTATTTGATGTCAATTATAAGCTGTCCAACATTTACCGCTTGCTCAAAGAGCTAGAGTCCTCGATGATCACCTACCACTCAAAGCATTCAAAATAAAATCAAGCACAACAAGATGTTTTTAAAATACCTATCGCTGACAACGAGCCAATGTGGCTATAAATATTTTTAACTAATAATAGACGTAAAAAAGCCCAAATCGTAAGACTTGGGCTTAGTATAGTGGCGGAGCGGACGGGACTCGAACCCGCGACCCCCGGCGTGACAGGCCGGTATTCTAACCAACTGAACTACCGCTCCGCAGCGTGTCTATTCAGCACTTAAGCAATTGGGAGCCTGGCGATGTCCTACTCTCACATGGGGAGACCCCACACTACCATCGGCGCTATTACGTTTCACTACTGAGTTCGGCATGGGATCAGGTGGGTCCATAACGCTATGGTCGCCAAGCAAATTCGTTTATTCACCGCCATCAGGCAGTAAATAGCAATCTGGGAAAGTTAACTAGTTTACAAATTTGTTCAACACTGCATTCAAGTGCTTACAG
>NZ_JAKJSL010000079.1:0-8047 GCF_050336815.1 Photobacterium nomapromontoriensis | reverse complement strand
CGAACCTCGAACCTCGAACCTCGAACCTTAATACCCCATATCTTCCGACCAGCCGTCTGAATCAGACAGATCTGGCGCACCGGGGATGGCTTTTTCTTCGTCTGCCCACTCGCCTAAATCAATCAGCTGACAACGCTTGCAGCAAAAAGGGCGAAATGGACTCTGCTCGCCCCAGATGACGTCAGTTTTACAGGTTGGGCATTTCACCACGGTTATGTTAGCGGCAGGGGGATTGGTTGATGTCATGGTGAACCTCAGCAAATTGCTAATTTAAATTCGATCGAATCTGCAATACCGGCGCCATCTTCAAAGGGTAAGAAGCGAATAGCAAAACGGCTGCGATGACCGGATATCATAGGATAAACCCCATGGCTTAGGCAAATATCGAGTCGTAGCAGATTCGCCTCATTGGCATCATGCTGAAAAAAACCAGCCCGTGCCACTTGAGGCTGAAACTGTCCGGATTCACGTATCAATTTGAGCCATAAGTGTAATGCTGCGCTGAGTTCACTAACTTGTGCCAGCCAGTTTTTTACATCATTTTGCTTATGCGCCAGTGGTAAGTGAAGCCAATAGTGGAGAGCGGGTAGATCAAAGCAGCAACTGCCCCCAGGGATCGACAGACGCTGTTTGATACTGCCGAGAAAGCGATCTTCGCGTAATTCTTGGCCGAGGCGATTAGCCGTGAGAAGCTGATGATGGGTTAAGTCCAGTTTATCGAGCAATTGCAGCAGGGCGTGCTGGTCAACCCCATCCACATTCAACCACGGCTTGAGTTTGAGTCGCTGCTTATCGAGATCTTTGACTAATTCTGATTTAAGTTGGATCTGATCGAGGATCTCCAGCATATCGAACAGAGCGCGGAAAAAAAGTTGATGCTGCCATGGGTCATTTAATTGACTGGCGTGGTTCATCTGACGGAGCAGGTACTCCAACCGGAGATAAATGCGGACCTTCTCATTCAGTGGGTGCTCAAAGTGGTTAATTTGCATCTTAACAAACCCCAGATTAGTTAGCGCGCTGACTCAGTGCCAGATATTGTTGGTGTAATTTAGCGACCTGGTCTGAGAGGGTATCGCCATTGCCATTATTGCTGATCACATCATCAGCGGCAGCGAGACGTTCTTGACGGCTGGCTTGAGAGGCTAAGATCTTCTTGACCTGTTCAGCATCGACCCCATCACGTTGCTGGGTACGAGCAATTTGTACCGCTTCATCCACATCCACCACCAACAGGCGATCGGCCATGCTCTGGAGGTTGTTCTCTACCATCAGCGGGATCACCAGCAGGCAGTATGGCGATGTTGCCAGTGCAATATCCGCCTGCATTTTTTCTCTGATCATGGGATGAAGCAGGGTATTGAGCCAGCTCTTTAGTGCCTGATCGTTAAAGATAGCGTCACGCAGTTTACTGCGGTTAAGCGTCCCGTCTGTCAGTAGGATGTCAGCCCCAAGTTTTTTTTCAATGGCTTGCAATCCCGCGCTACCCGGTGCGACGACCTGACGGGCAACGATATCGGCATCAATGATATCGATTTGATAGTGCAGCGTGAAGAGATTGGCGACGGTGGTTTTACCGCTGCCAATACCGCCGGTTAATCCAATGACTGTTGCCATCGTTATACCCCCAGGTAGCTGGTCAGGTACCAATTGACCAAAGGTTCACCCCATAGCATGGCTATCCAGCCAGCAACAGCAAGATAAGGGCCAAAGGAGAACGGTGTCTGGCTGTCAGATTGCTGAACTCGCATGAGTATAATGCCGCAGATCGCGCCCACTAAGGAAGAGAGCAAGACCACGAATGGTAGCATTTGCCAGCCTAGCCAGGCCCCCAGTGCCGCCAGTAATTTGAAATCACCGTAACCCATCCCTTCCTTGCCGGTTAATAGCTTGAAGGCCCAGTAGATGCTCCAGAGTGACAGATAACCCGCCATCGCACCGATAATTGAATCGCTGAGACTGACGGGAGAAAAGCCTAACAGGGAGAGCAGAATACCGGCCCACATTAATGGCAGGGTGATCTGATCGGGCAGTAACATTTTGTCGATATCAATGAAGGTCAGTGCAATCAGTGCGAAGCTGAAACCGATCACCGCAAGTGACCATTCAGAAGCGGGGATCATCAGTGCCACGGTCAACGCAACTGCAGAGGTAAACAGCTCAACGGCAGGATAACGGACGCTGATTTTGGTCTGGCACTGCTTGCAGCGGCCACGTAGTAGCAGCCAGCTGATGACCGGGATATTTTCCCACATGCTGATCGGGTGCTGGCAGTGTGGGCAACGTGAGCGGGGGACGCTGAGATTAAATGGTGTAATGGGTTCCTGCTGGCCAAATTCAGGGAAGCACTCGGCGCAATCTGCTTTCCATTGACGCTCCATCATAATTGGCAGACGGTAGATCACAACATTGAGGAAACTGCCGATCAGCAGGCCAAATACAGCAGCAAAAACAGGAAAAAGCCAAGGGTAATAGGTCAGCAGGTCCATGAAAAATGTCTCATATCAATCGATGTGGCTATTGTAGGGGAATCAGCGGTGAGATCCTAGAAAAGAGCAAGACACGGTAGATAAAATCTCGAGCCGAGAAACGAGGAACATTGGCGGAAATCGTGTGATTATTTCGCATAATTTAGCCGTCGATAATAAGTCACGCTTCTTCATGCTGATTCTCTCGAACCTCACCTTTAGAGCCCCGTTCCTAAAACCTTGCACCTAGTCCGGCGAATTATCCTATCACACTCATCAGCTTGAAGATTGGCATATACATCGCGACCAGCAAGCCACCAATGACCCCTCCCAAAATGATAATGATCAGCGGTTCAAGAATTTGCCCCAGATTATCGACGGTGTTATCGACATCTGCTTCATACAACGTTGCCATTTTGTTGAGCATGTCATCGAGAGAACCTGATTCCTCGCCAATCATGGTCATCTGAAGCATCAGCTCAGGGAAAACATCACATTGGCGCAGTGCAATGTTCAGTGGCATGCCCGCAGCGGTATTGGCATGGGCTTCCATGGTGGCTTGTTCAATATAGACGTTGCCAGTGGTTTTGGCTGCAGCTTGTAAGCCATTCAGAAGAGGGATCCCCGCACTAAATGTCGTGGCGAGTGTGCGGGCAAAACGGGCAATAGTCGACTTTAATAGGACGCTACCGATAATCGGCAGGCGTAAGTTCAGGCGGTGAAAAAACATTTTAGTTTTATCATTTTTTTTGTAACTGTGACTAATGAGCAGAATGGTAATGGTTATTCCCAAGGCTAAATAGAGGCCATATGCCAAAATAAAATCAGACAGGTTAAGCACTTGCTGGGTAAACCACGGCAGTTCAGCACCAAATCCTTTGAAAATACTGGCAAATTGGGGGATAACAAACACCAACATCATCACCGTCACTCCGATGGCGGTCAGACTTACCATGGCTGGATAGATCATCGCTTTGATCACTTTTTTGCGCATCGCTTCACTTTTTTCGCGATAGGTCGCAACCCGCTCAAAAACTTGTGCCAAGTGACCTGTTTGCTCGCCTGTCGCTATTAAGTCGCAATAAAAATTATCAAACAGCGGTGAGCTGGTGCGCATCGCCCTTGATAGTGATGAGCCAGCTTCGACCTGAATCGTTACTTGTGATAAGGTGGCTCTGGCTTCCGCTTTATTGTGACTTTCGGCAATCAACTTTAACGCCTGTACCACTGGGACTCCGGAGGCAATCATGGTTGCTAGCTGGCGGGTGATAGCAGTAATGTCAGTTGACTTGAGCTGGTTACGCATTTTGCTGAAAGAGGATGGTGCACGATGTTTGATTTTTTTGATCTGGATCTGCTGATCAGTGAGCTTGGCCCGAACTTCTTGTTCTTGGAACCCAAGAATGACACCTGAGAGTTTCTTTCCAGCTTGGTTGACGCCACGCCAGTGGTAATAACGGATTCGACTACTGGCCTGTGCCATGATGCTATGTCCTTATTGATCATTGAATATAATGCGTTACTGCGTGTTTATTTTACGAAGCTCTAATTTTTATGTGTGCTTTGTTGTTTCTTTATATCCAGCCCTCGCTTCTCATCTGCTTTTACTGCTTTTACTGCTTTTACTGCTTTTACTCGTATCTAGTCCCTGCTATTCACTTCTTTTCCTCGTCCCTAATACCTCGTCTCTTTCACCTAGATACCCTCTTAACTAAAATGTAGTACCCGCTGTAGTTCACTGAGGCTGGTGACACCTTGGCACAGTTTTTCAATCCCGGCTTGCTGCAGTGTCATCATCCCTTGCTGACAAGCGATGCCTTCTAGTTCTAAGGTGCTGGCACCTTGCATCAGGGCCTGAGCCAGTTCCCGACTGAACGGCATCACTTCATAAATACCGACCCGACCAATATAGCCCTTGTTACATTCATCACAGCCAAAATCATCCGCTTTATAAACCGTGGTATTGGCTGGAATCGCCAATTTTTGGCACAACACATCATCCAGATCATCCACTTGCTTGCAATGTTTGCACAATCGACGACCCAGACGCTGGGCGATGATCAGGCTGAGGGAGGAGGCAAGGTTGAAATCTTCGATGCCCATATTGGTCAAGCGGGTAATAGTTTCGGCTGCGGAATTGGTGTGTAGGGTCGATAATACCAGATGGCCGGTCTGCGCGGCTTTAACCGCAATGCCACCAGTTTCAATATCGCGGATTTCGCCGACCATCACCACATCGGGATCCTGACGAAGGAAAGAGCGCAGCGCTTCAGCAAAACCTAAACCGGTTCCGGTGTTGATCTGGACCTGATTGATCCCCGGCAGGTTGATTTCGACCGGATCTTCAGCGGTTGAAATATTGCGCTCATCGGTATTGAGGATTTTTAACCCGGTATAGAGCGAGACGGTTTTACCGCTGCCGGTTGGTCCGGTCATCAGGATCATTCCTTGTGGCTGGCGTAGCGCATCAAGGTAAGCCTGTTTTTGCTGAGGGTTATAGCCGAGGATATCAATGTCTAAGTTAGCACTGGAACTGTCTAAGATCCGCAGCACCACTTTTTCGCCCCATAAGGTCGGCAGGGTGGAGACCCGTAAATCAATCGCTAAAGTCGGCGATAGCCGCAGTTTGATACGGCCATCCTGTGGCAGACGTCGCTCAGCAATATCCAGTTTTGACATGACTTTAAGCCGGGTCGACAGGCGGCGCGATAGGTTGGCTGGCGGCGTGGCATGCTGGTGCAATATCCCGTCACAACGAAAGCGGATCCGGTAGAATTCTTCGTAAGGCTCAAAATGGATATCGGATGCGCCTTTACGTACCGCATCGAGTAATATCTGGTTGATGAATCGGGTGACCGGGGCGGTATCGCTACTGATATCGGTGGCATCATCGTTGTGCTCGCCCTCGCTGAGGTCAACCAGATCGCCTAAATCGCTGTCACTGACACTGCGCTGACGTTGTTGGGCTTGGCCATTGATGTCGCTGCCATACACTCGCCGAATGGCTGCTTCAAGCTGCTTATGGTCGAGTAATAACGGCTCGATATTTTTGCCGGTTGCAAAACGAAATTCGTCAAGAACGTCATTGAGGGTCGGATCACTCAGGCCGATGAACAGGCTGCTGTCGGTAGCGTGCAGTGGTAACACTTTGTGGCGCAAAATCGCATCGCGCATGTTGAGGGCTTTACAGCATTCAGCGTAATCGTACTGGTGGATATCGACTAAGGCGACAGCGAAAATCAGCTCAAGCTGGCGGGCCAGTTCACCGCTGGCCATGATCCCCAGCTGCACCAAAGCCGAGGGGATCGAAAACCCCTCGGCTTTGGCCATGTCTACCACCTGCTGCTGTTCAGCTTGGCTAATTAAATTAGCCTGATGCAGGATAGAAGCAAGATTGGTATGCATATAACTAAATTAGCAACCTGTAATTGAAATACCTGATGCATTATGGCTACAAGCCCATTTACCTGTTGTATTATTACGAGTTAATGTAACTGCACTACCAGAACCAGAACCAGATGTAACTGTTGCTACTAATGTATTAGTTGTGGACAAGGCCCCTGAAGTAGATTTGATTGTTCCGATACCAAATGTTTCATCGATAGCAGGGAAGCTGTTGGTGAATGCTATATCGTCTTCAATTTGAGTTTTGTAAGCCGAAGCTGATGCTAATGCTGTACCAACCGCTGATTTTTTAACATACTTTTGATACTGAGGTACTGCGATGGCTGATAACACGCCAATAACCGCGACCACGATCATTAATTCAATCAGCGTAAAACCTTTTTGTTTTTTGAGTTGCCCTTTCATATTTTTTAATCCTTTATGTGAGTCCAATGACTTGTGTTCAAGCCGTTGTATTTCGGTAGGCTCAGCATATGCCGATAGCACAAGCGGCAGAAATGGCGAAAAATGATTGCTCGGCGCACTCGAAAATAAAGCACATTGCGTTACATTTGTTGCATTTTTGCTTGCGAGTGAATTCGGGCTTTGTGGTGTGTTATTTCACATTTTTGGTTGCATTTTTGAGGCTGAAGAGAAAGGAATTTCGGAGCGTGAAAGAAATAGGGGGGCTAGGGACTAGGGGAGAGCAGGGACGAGGGACGAGTAGAGGCGAGAGCGGGAAGAGCAGAAGCTAGGGATGAGAAAGAGCTGGGTAGAGTAGAGATTAGGGGCGACAAAGTAGAAAGAAGGGACTAGGGGAGAGCAGGGACTAGGGGAGAGCAGGGACGAGGGACGAGTAGAGGCGGGAGCGGGAAGAGCAGATATTAGAGGCGTCAAAGTAGAAAGCAGAGGTGCAGTAAAGTCGGAGCGGGGTAACGCAGGGTGGGGATAAGCGGCGAGTTTCATTTTTTATTTCGAAACTCGCGACTTCATTAGCTATTTAATACCAGTACCTGCTGGCATTAAACAAACCGCATTGATAGATCCATGGCACGGAGGTGTTTGGTCAGGGCGCCGACGGAGATGTAATCCACGCCGGTATCGGCGCATTCGCGGATGGTTTCTAAGGTGACGTTACCGGAGTTTTCCAGTGCAGCGCGGCCATTATTTAATGCGACGGCGTCGCGCATCATCTCGAGGCTGAAGTTGTCAAGCATGATGATATCGGCACCGGCATCAATGGCCTGTTGTAGCTCCTCCAGGCTCTCGGTTTCGATCTCAACCGGTTTGCCGGGGTTCAGGTTTTTAGCGGCGGTAATGGCTTGTTTGATCCCGCCACAGGCGATGATGTGATTTTCTTTGATCAGGTAAGCGTCAAACACCCCAATGCGATGATTGAACCCACCGCCACAGCTGACGGCATATTTCAGCGCGCTGCGCAGCCCTGGAATGGTTTTGCGGGTGTCGAGTAGGCGGGTGTTTGAGCCTTCCAGTTGTTTGACATAGGCCGCAACAGTAGTGGCACAGCCTGACAGAGTCTGGATGAAATTCATTGCACTGCGCTCGCCAGTTAGCAATATCCGGGACGGGCCACGCAGGGTGCACAAGGTTTGATTAGGTTCAACGGTGTCACCATCCTTGACATGCCACTCTATCGCCACGTTGCCACCGAGCTGGTTAAACACTTCTTCCGCCCAGAGCTGGCCACAGAACACGCCGTGTTCGCGGGTAATAATAGTGGCGACACTCTGGCTGTCGGCCGGGATCAAGCTGGCGGTAACGTCACGGCTCGGATCAATGATCCCGCCGAGATCTTCGCGCAGGGTATCGGTTACCGCACGGATCATTTCTAAAGGAAGTTGCTGTTTGAGGGTGGCTAAGCGTGAGTCGCTGTCGTGCTTCTTTTCCATCTGAGTCATGACACATCCGTCGCAAAGTTGAACTGCTAATGAATAGGGAGGCTTCCCCGTATTTAATGAAATTGATGATACAGGGAGGAGCGATCTTAGGAAAGAAAAAGGGATGAGGTTCGAGGGACGAGTTTTAAGGAAAAGCGAAGCGAGTACTGAGCTATAGGTGGGGGAGTAAAAGCTTGATTCATTATCATGGTTCGGCGACCCTAGACCCTAGACCCTAGACCCTAGACCCTAGACCCTAGACCCTAGACCCTAGACCCTAGACCCTAGACCCTAGAC
>NZ_JAKJSL010000022.1:0-190191 GCF_050336815.1 Photobacterium nomapromontoriensis | reverse complement strand
GAAGCTTTTGGTGCTTTCCCTTGGCGCTCTTCTCTTAGCTGGCGAACCCATTTATCCATCGTAGATTTGCCCACATTCATAGCTTGGGCCGCTTCAGTTACTGAGTAGTTTTGCTCTAGGACTAGCTGCGCTGCTTCTAACTTAAATTCTGCACTAAATAGTCGTCTTGTACGTTTTGTCATAATGTCACCTGTTAACTTATGAGGTGATGATATCACCTCTAACTAAGTGACCAAATTCACTATGCCACTACACTATGCCACCATGAGGATGAGTTAAAAGGGTATACTCTAGAAATACAAATATCTTTTGGAACAAATTGGTCACCAAAGAGGAAAATATGAATAACTATGAAGAACAATACTACAGAGTTTTTGAAGTTCCATTTAGGGAAACTTATCTTCATTTGAAAGCATCATTAGATACTGGTCGCCGTCGTTATAGCTTTACTAAATTAGATTTTGGAGATGGACCTATATTTTTCATTAATGCTGATAAAGGAGAAATGCCATTCATAGTAAGTGACTTTATTCTTCATGGTTTTTTCCCTGTAGTTTCAAAAAAAATTGCAGATAAACTAATGTCGCTTAACATCAATAACTTTCAATTGTTCCCTGCGGTCTTGATTGATGACGATGAGCAATGGCATGAAGAATTTTTTTTCTTTAATGCGTATGAAAATTTAGACTGTATAGATTTTAAACGCAGTGAGATACTCGATTATTCACCAGATGATAGTAGGCATGAAGTAATACAGTATAAATTCAAAAATGAAGTATTAGATTCGATTCAACTAGAAAATCGTCTAATTATACGCCCTGAAAAAGTCGCCGGCGGCGGGTTGCTAATTCATGAAAAGATAGTGAATAAGATCATTAACTATGTTAATGAGAATGAATTTAAATTCTTTAAACTGAGTGAATATAAATTAGGTGATGAATATAAGCTGTAATCCTGATTTCAGATAATAAGTGCATCACTCATGGAAAGGTGTAGAAGAAGTATATATAACTATACAGATGCAGTTAACAAGCAAATAACTCGCCTTTATTTTACATTTTTATTGTTAATTTTTTACGTGGTATACCATAAAAATCTAGCCCGATTCTCACATGGTGAAAATGAATTAAAAAAGACATGCCGATGTTGCATATTACCTGTTTATTCAGTGGGTTAGTGCATAATTAAGTGTAAAAAAGCTTGTGAAAAGATTGAACTCACACAATAATGCCGCGCTGTGTTTTTTGCGATAATTCATACGTCATTAGCAATAACAAGCGCTCTCTGCGCTTGATTTACTGATTGATTTGGGATGATTGCTTTTTATTAATGTCTCAGTCTCCATAGGTGAAAAGGATATGTTTGCTGTCCGCTTAAAAGATTTCGGTTTTCGTACATCGGTGTTGTTACCCAGTTTAGTGACCGGAGCTGTGATCCTGTGTCTTTCATTGTGGTTGTTTACCAATCACAATAACAGTGAACGCACTTATCGATCAGAGCGTGATCAACGTGTGGCCCATTTACAAACATCGACGGAATTTGGCCTGAAAATTTGGCAAGCCCGGGTTGCATTGACGACGACCTGGTCTAATCCGCGAGATCTTGCGTTAGTTGATCGTACTGATGATCAGATTAAAGCATTGGTTGATATGGCAAAGCGTTACACACCAACAACGTCGCAAGGGGAGACTCTGAAACGGCTAGTAATGGAGTATAGCCAGCAAGCTGAAGTGATGTTTGCGTTTTATTATACGCTGGATAACGCCGTCAAATATGGTGTGATTGGTTCTAGTAAGTATTTTAATGATTACTCGATGCATGTGAGCGATGAAAATACGCTCTATTCACCAGAATGGGTGAGCAAGGCCACGCTCGCCATGAACAATATCGCTTCCGCACGCCTTAATTATAATGGTTTTGTTGCGGGGATGCGTGAGAGCTATTTAGCGAATGCAATTAAAGGGATAAATACAGGTATAGAGATACTGAAACAGAACCAAGATGATAAAGAAACCGCAACAGCGTTAAAGGCAGCCCTTCGTTATCAGGAAACACTGATGACCTTGGATCGTGAGTTACCGGCATACCAAGCGGCACACACGAAATCAATTCAAATGGGGCAGGAATTTAATCGCGAGTTAAGCGTCCAGCAAAACCAGTTAGGAGCAGAAGGCTTTGAGTTTGCGGATGAATTATTACAACGTAATAGCGATACGAATAATCTGACCATTGGTTCACTCTGGGCGGCATCGGCACTGGCGATTATGATTGCATTGTTGGTTGTACGCAGCATGCAAGGTCAGCTTCAGCTGCTAATTCGTTCCGCAGAAGCCATTGGTAATAAAGATCTGAGCCTGAAGCCCGTTGATGATGGAAGCAATGAGTTTGGTGACCTATCGCGTCTTATTGACAATATGAGAGCGAATATTCATCACATCGTGGGTCAGATTGTTGAGTCGAGCACGCAACTGAGCAGTGCATCTGAAGAGGTGAGTGCCATCTCGGTGCAATCGTCAGTAAGTATGCGTAGTCAGCAAGAGCAGCTCAACTCACTGTCTGTGGCGATGGAAGAAATGCGAGCTACTTCTTCGGATATTGCATCCAATGCTGAGAGCTCTGCCAATGCGACTAACGGTGCCGCCGAAAATGCTAAGGTGGGAGGGGAAGCGATTCAACGTTCTGTTACCGCAATCCGTTCTGTTGAAGAAGAGATGCATATCACCACAGACAGTATTCATAAGTTGGTAGAAGAAAGTCAACGCATCGGCTCGATTGTCGACGTGATAAACAGTATCGCAGATCAGACTAACTTGTTGGCACTTAATGCCGCGATTGAAGCAGCACGCGCTGGAGAGCAGGGCCGAGGCTTTGCGGTCGTGGCTGATGAAGTTCGCTCACTTGCGACGCGTACTCAAGAGTCAACTGGTGAGATTGGGGCAATTATCTCCCGATTGCAAGAGCAAGCGGCTGCTGCTGAAGAGACAATGATTGTCAGTGTTGAAAAAATGGTTCAAGGCGTGGAAGCCGTCAGCCGCAGTGGTGAGGTGATCAGCGAGATGAACCGAGCAGTGACTGACATCTTTGATATGAGTACCCAGATTGCGAGTGCGACTGAGCAACAAACAGCTGTATCTGAAGAGCTGGGAAATAATATGGGGCACATTACTCAGGCCGCCAATGAAGTCACAGAAGGGGCCGAGCAAACCACTCGCGCGAGTGAAGAACTGGCAAGCTTAGCTTGTCAGCTGCAAGGTATTACGTCGCAGTTTAAGCTCTAATATACTAAATAATAGGCAAATTCAAAAACCGAGTGCATTGAATGTGCTCGGTTTTTTGCTTTTCCACTATGAAGTTCCCCCAAATTATACCAATCGGTATTATACAGGGCTATTTCATTGCCCATTTGAATGCTTGGTAAAAGCGTGCCTTACCATCGTGTTCTATGTTATGGCCGTGAGATAGAATGATGCGATCAAAAGGCCAGGTCAGGATTTCCTGTAATGATTGGCGCAAGCGTGGTTTATCGTTAAATGTTCGGCGCCAGTATAGTGGCATTGCCGGAGACTGATAGCAGCCATTTGCGATACCTAATCCAAAGGTGAATAGGTTACGGGTAGGGCTAAACCAAGATAGTGTGTCTCCTACAATGAGGGTGTTCGCTATCGGATCGCAGAAGATCACTTCTTCCATTTTATCACTCCCTCTTAGTAGTGTTTGATAGAGCTGATGGCGCCACAGATCAGGGCATTTAGCGCTGAGCGCATTATCAAAAACTAAGTCTGTGCGTTTATTCTCTAACCCGGGAGGCGCGAAAAACAATGCATTAGGGTAAGCCAACCACCATTCTGAGAGGAACAGGTGATGGTTCATATTAGGGGTAACAACGGCGTAAACGGTACCTAAGGTTGTCAGTTCCAGTTGTAATTGTGCTGTTAACTGGATCGGAGAGTGAATGAGTAATTTACCATTTTCTAATTTGATCACAGTCATTCTGGCACCGACAGGAATGCCGTTCAATTTGAACGGCATGTCCATATACCAGAGCCTATCCTTGTGCCACTCAATCATCAGGTTATCCTTAACCAGTGATGAAGCCCTGAAAAATTAGAAGCCCATCAGTTTTAATAAATTTTCCGCTGTTTCAATTGCTTGTTGACGATTTGCGATGTTGAGTTTTTGATACAAATTACGGATATGTGTCTTGATAGTGGTCGAGGCGACATCAAGTTCTGACGCGATTTGCTCATTACTGTAGCCAGTGTAGATTAACCCAAGCACTTGCCATTCCCGCTGTGTCAGCGGGCTGGTACGGATAAGCTCTGGAACGTCAGGAAGATTAAGTAATTTTTCAACAAAGCTCTCATCAAAGTGGACTGATCGATTACGCTCTTTACTGGTCATTTCCCTCAGTAGTTGCCGAGCTCGGTGCAGCTCGAGTTCATTAAGCGCCTTAGTTTCAATCAGTTCTTGCAATAGATCACAAATATCACTGCCATCAGAGAGGAAAATCCCGACCATACCCGTACTGTTGGTGAGTGTTAGGGCTTCCTTGATGTGATTTAGAGCTAGCTCCCTGCGATTTTGTCTCTTACTCAGCACAGCTTGTACCACAAGATTTCGATTTTTGTCTGTGATCAAGTTATGTTTCTTACAGCTTTCTTCCAGCATAGCAAAGATAGTTTCAGCACGGTCATAATCACCGACATTGGTGCAGGCTCGACCAATGTTGCGCCATTGCAGCTGTTGGAAGTGGTTACAGGCGACTTCAGGTTGTTCAGCTTGATCCAACCAGTTTTGGATGTTGGTGATATTGCCAGTATTTTGCCAGTAAAGCAGGTTGGCGAGATCAGTATTGGCTCGCCAATCGATATGATAAACAGAACGCTCCATCATACTGTTACACATATCTAAATATCGCGCGCCTTTATCTTGCTCCCCACGGGTGATTGCGATACGAGCAAGCATGGAATAGGCATGCAGTAATTTGGTATCATCATAGGGCGCTAAAACGTCAAGACTCTTGAGCGCGGCTTCTTCCGCTTCATCTAAACGGTTCCAGCACCAGAGAATTTGAGCGCGTAAACGCAGCAGGAATTCATGCAATGGCACTTGTTGTAAATGTTGTTCTTTGACGAGTTTGAATGCCTGATCAAGCAATTCAAAAGCATTTTGAACGTAACCTTGAGCAAGTAAAATTTCACTTTGTTGTAATAGCGCCCACAGTGCCTGATGATAAACATGGTATTGACGAGCCATTTTTTCTGTCTGCTGCATCATGGGTAATGCTTGGCTTAAATTGCCCAGACAGTGGTGTACTTCGCCAACGACAGACGTTGCTACAATACGGCTACGGTAAGTGGTTGATGGAAGCTGTCCCAGCGCTTGTTCAGCTAAAATCAGTGCTTCTTCAGGTTTACTTTGGTTAATGGCGACCTGCGCACGAAGGGCGTTGAACTCCCCTTGCAATGCATCATCCAGAACGATGTCGCGTTTAATGAGTTCACGTTCGGTTACTTCAATCATCTCACCGACATAGTTATATCGGTGCTGACTTTGTACCAGCCACATTCTAAGCAGGCATAGACGCGGGTGGGTATAGAGTAAGTCAGGTTCGATGCCTGCTATCGTATCTTCAAGCAGTTTGATCTCACCGTGGTGGAACATGTCCCAGCCGTAATCACTAAGAATAGTCACAATTAGTTCATTATCACTGCTTTTTTGAGCATGCAGTAATGCTTGCTGCGGTGCATTTTGTTTTAGCCATGCCTTGGCCGCGAGAGCATGTAGTTCTGAACGTTGTTGCGGAATTTGAGAATAGCGTTGATGGCGAAGGAATTCAGCAAACAGGTTGTGGAAGCGATACCAATTGTTGTCTCCTTCGAGCGTGTTTAGGAACAACCCAAAGCGGTTGAGTGATTCAAGCATGGCCAGAGCATCACTACGCCCAGTTAGATCGGTCACCAATTGGGCGTTAAATATATCTAATACCGAACATTGTAATAAGAAGTGTTGGATTTCGCTGTTGAGCTGATCAAACACTTCTTCTGCAAGGTAATCCCATAAATGCGCACGGTTAAAATTAGCCATCGATTCAGCGGATTCGACTAGCATATTAGGCCGCTGTTGGGCGTGGAGTGCGATGAGTTGAAGCGCTGAAGGCCACCCTTCAACTTGCTGATGAAGAGTGCGAAGCACTGTCGATTCGATGTTTTCACCCACTCTTTTATTAAAGAAGCGCTCAGTTTCTTCTTCATCGAATGCCAGGCAATCATTATCGACTTCAATGAGAAGATCACGAATACGTAAGTTAGCGGTCCCTAAAGGCGGTAAGGTACGGCTGGTGACGACAAGGGTAATATTGTCGGGCATGTTTTTCAGGAAAAAGCGCATTCCATCATGTATATCGTCATTATGGATGACGTGGTAGTCATCAAGAACCAGATAGGTTTGTTGTTGATAATCGCTTAATTCGCTGAAAAGTTCACTAAATAGGGTTGATAAACAGGCGAACTGACGTCGTTCAGCCATGGCTTGTGTTTTGGGGCAGGCATTTGATGATGCTTTATTGATTGACTGCAAGAGGTAGTTTGCAAATCGAAACGTATCATTATCGTTTTCATCGATGTTAAACCAGCCTGTATGCGGATGCTCATTTAGCCATTGAGCAGCCATTGTTGTTTTTCCAAATCCGGCGGGTGAACGAAAGAGTACAAGGCGATAGAACGGAGCCTGATTAAGGGTGTCAAGCAGGCGAGGGCGTAGAATCGCATTATGTAAGCGCGCTGGGCGAGTCAGTTTAGATGGTATCCACATAGTCTAGCTATCTTATTGTAAGGTTTAGTCCATTACGCTCTGAGTGTTGTTATCACTTAGCTTTTTGTATTTGCATTATTTTTAGAGCGGTTATGCCGTTACGCATTGATTATATTGCATGAAAATAATCTTGCGGCATTTGATCTGGTCCATAACTTTACATTTCAATGGGCGTAAATCAGTAACTCTTGCTTTCTCATCCCTAGAATTATGACCTGGTTCACACATATAAGATTTATTGCTCATGCATAAGCATCTTCTTGCACCATTAAATATACCTATATGATATGAAGTATGTTGCATCAATTGGAAGGGCAGTGTTCTTCTACACCCGTTTTATATGCGGACGATCACAGAAAGCAGCAAAGGGGGGCGACTACGCCCCTAATACTCCTCCCTCTACCTCCGTTTGTCGGGAGGATGTTTTGGGTATGAAACACAGGCAACATAGATATCAGTCGGAAATAATCCTAGAGCGAGATTGAACCATGTCAAAAAATGGTCAGACACAACAATTTGATAAGGCTGCGTTTAAGGCGGCAGTTGAAAAGCATTTAACGACAACTTATGCAAACACACCTACTACAGCGACACCGCGTAGCTGGTATTTGGCCATGGGCCGTGCCTTGGCAGAAATAAGTACCGGTAACCTGCTGGCAACAGAGCAGAAGCTAGCCGAAGACAATGCGCGTAGTGTTAACTACCTATCCCTTGAATTTTTGATTGGCCGCCTGACGGGTAACAACCTGATCAGCATGGGGCTATATGAAAACGTTGCGATGGCAATGGAAGAAATGGGTCAAAACCTAACAGACCTGCTAGAAGAAGAGCGCGATCCCGCTTTGGGTAATGGTGGGCTAGGCCGTCTTGCGGCGTGTTTCATGGACTCACTGGCCGCTCAAGAATATCCAGCGGTTGGTTATGGCTTACATTACCAATACGGTTTGTTCCGTCAGTCTTTTGTTGATGGTCGTCAGGTTGAAGCACCTGATGCATGGCGTGGTCTTGAAGGTTATCCGTGGGAAGTTATCCGTCCGGAGCTGACTCAGCAGGTGAATTTATACGGTCACGTTGAAGCATACACCGATGAAAATGGTATCGCTTGTCGTCGCTGGGTGCCTGCCATGACAGTTGAAGGTATCGCGTGGGATTTACCTATTGTGGGTTACAACAATAACAGTGTTTACCCATTACGCCTGTGGGAGTGCCGTTCAACTGCGCCATTTAACCTCGCCCGTTTTAATGATGGTGACTATGTAGGGGCACAGTATCCAGAGCTTGAAGCGGGTAATGTGACCAAAGTGCTGTACCCAAATGACAACCATGAGCAAGGAAAAGCGCTGCGTCTCATGCAGCAGTATTTCCATTGTGCTTGTTCTATTGCCGATATTCTGCGCCGTCATCATGCCGCCGGCAATGCCATTGATACCTTGGCACAACTCGAAACCATTCAGCTAAATGATACCCATCCAACCATCGCGATCCCTGAATTGATGCGTATTTTGCTGGATGAATACATGCTGAGCTGGGATGCAGCATGGGCCATTTCGTCCAAGACATTTGCTTACACCAACCACACATTACTGCCAGAAGCACTGGAAACATGGAGTGAGGCACTGATCCAGCAGATGTTGCCACGTCACATGGAAATTATCTTTGAAATTAACCATCGCTTCATGCAGTTGGTTGAGCAAAATTGGCCGGGTAATAATGCTGTAAAACGCAAGCTGTCTATTATTCAGGAAGGCCCTCAGCGGATGGTTCGCATGGCTAACCTGTGTGTTGTGAGTACCTATGCGGTAAACGGTGTTGCGGCTCTTCACTCTGATCTGGTGAAGCGTGATCTTTTCCCTGAGTTTAACGAACTCTTCCCAGGCCGTTTAACCAATGTGACAAACGGTGTGACGCCTCGTCGCTGGATCAAATACTGTAACCCAGGCTTATCGACGCTCATCAGTGAGAAGGTCGGGGACGACTGGCCGGCTCATCTGGAAAAAATTGCAGGCTTAGCCAAATTTGCTGACGATAGTGCATTCCAGAAGCGCTATATGGCCGTGAAGAAAGAAAATAAGCAGCGCTTGGCTGACTGGGTTGCTGAAAACATGGGCATCGAGCTAGATACCGATGCGATCTTTGATATCCAAATTAAACGCTTGCATGAATATAAGCGTCAGCACCTGAACCTATTGCATATTCTGTCGCTGTATCACCGTCTGCTGAATGACCCGACATTCGACATGCACCCACGCGTCTTCTTCTTTGGCGCCAAAGCGGCACCGGGTTACGCATTAGCAAAAGACATTATTTTTGCCATCAACAAGGTTGCAGAGAAGGTTAATAATGACCCACGTTTAGCGGGTAAATTAAAAGTGGTCTTTATTCCTGATTACCGTGTGAGTCTGGCTGAAATTTTGTTCCCAGCGGCTGATGTGTCTGAGCAAATTTCTACCGCAGGTAAAGAAGCATCAGGAACCGGCAACATGAAGTTTGCCATGAACGGCGCATTGACCATCGGTACGATGGATGGTGCAAACGTTGAAATGCGTGAAGAGCTTGGGGATGACAACATCTTCATCTTCGGTCTGTTGGTTGATGAAGTGCAGCAACTCAAGCAAGAGGGTTACGACCCTTACCGTTATTATCAGGCAGACAGCCTATTGCGCGCGTCGTTGGATTTACTGGAAACGGATGAGTTTACGCCAGGTAAACCCGGTCAACTGGCGGCAATTCGTCATAACTTGCTGGATGGCGGTGATCCTTATTTAGTCTTGGCAGACTTTGCGGATTATCTGAAAACACACGAGAAGATCGATACGCAATACCGTGATCAAAAGATGTGGGCGCGTAAAGCCATCCTGAACACGGCATTGATGAGTAAGTTCAGTTCAGATCGCAGTATTCGTGATTATGCGAATAACATTTGGAAGCTAGAACCCGTTATACAGTGATCTGAATGTTGGCAGAGCTCTACCGTCCGAAAAGAAACAGTATATACAACACATTGGTACCCATAATGATGGTTGACAGGAGGCGTTTAACGTTGACCTCTCTTGGGGTGACAGCTATTGCGTTGGAGAACCGTTGAGTAAAACGGATGTGGCTGTAATAGGTGAGCGTCACCGCGAAGGTGATAAAAAGAATGCCAACTGCGGTGAGCCATAGTGAGTGGGTAAGGATGCCCACTCTTATCAATGCAATACCCACCACACACATGACCAGTTCGGTGCGTAGCCATGACATCTCGGTGCGTTCAGGCTGTAATCCAGGATCTCTCATATGACGATCACGGAGATGATCACACCCGCGAGCAATAGCATGACAATACTGATGGCTTTTAAAAATCCGGTATAGTGTAAAGCCTCATTATGCCGCATTGCCTGCTCATTACTTGACCAGCGGCGGTAGGCAAAGAGTGCCAGCAAGCCAGAACATAGACAGAGTAGAGCGGAAATACCAATGCGAATGGTAGGGTTGGCTAATTCTGGGGTCAGTTGATCTATACCAATGGCACCAGCAAGCAATGCAAGGGCAGTGCGTACCCAGGCGAGGTAGGTCCTTTCGTTAGCAAGTGAAAAACGGTAATCCGGATCCTCACCACGTTCTCGCCAGTTTTCTCGCAAGCTCGGTTGTGTCGTTTTTGTTTGTTGTGTCATGGTGTATTAGACCTTTATACTCAAATAGCCCAAATCGGAAGAAGCATAAAGCATCGTTCGAAGTAGGCTACTTGTTATTGATCACGGATAAGTTTGTCAGAATTTCTGTTTTTTATCTTCGATCTTAATCCCTACCGTTTTCAGTCCGGTATCGTAGTCACGCACGGTGGGCGAATAGCCATCATTCGGTCTTGGCCTGAAGGCACCCATCCATTGTGGCTTCTTATCCGTTCGCCATGGACGGGTCGCCCACTCAAACGTTCTGAATGGGTCACGGATTTTATCCATATAAGCTAATAAATGATCGTGTAGGTGGTTTCTTATCTCTGCGTAATCAGGATGTTCAATCAGATTAGAAAGCTCATCTGGGTCTTGATTTCTATCGTACAACTCATCAGAGGTAAAGAGGTTAATTACCAGCTTAAAATCGTTTTCGACCCACGCTCGCATAGGGATAAAACCACCGAAGCTGTCATGTTCAATTTCGTAACGGTTGAATTCGATCATCACCCCACGCTGCTGATCCGGTGTCTTTACAATATCTAGCAGGTTTTCACCTGGCATGATTTCTGGTTTCTCAATCTCAGCAATGGCCATGAGCGTCGGCAGTATATCGATATGGCTGACAGGGGTATTCAATTGCTTTGCCTGCGTCATATTCTTCGGTGGGCGGATGATTAACGGAATACGAGTAATGTCATCATAAGCGGCAGAGCCTTTACTGATGAGCTTATGTGCGCCCATCATTTCACCATGATCTGAGGTATACACCACCCATGTATTCTCGAGTTCAGAGGCATCAAGGGTTTGGATAACCCGGCCAATTTGATCATCAACAAAATCATTGCAGGCAAAATACAATGGGTGATGGTATTGGCCTTTTGCATTTACCGGAGCTGGCATTGCATCAGACCATAGCTGATGGTGCTGTGGCTTCTGGGATAAGTCATCAAATGCTTTCGCCCCGAGATCGTAATAAAAGTTTTCGTATTTTCGAATGTACTCCACCGGACAAGTGAACGGGTGGTGCGGTTCATCATAAGAAAGCACCATTAAAAAAGGTGATTGATGACGCTGCGTATCATTAAGGTAATGAATGGCACGTTCAGAGATCCTATCAGCCCAAGTGAACGTATCAGTAATGTTATGCTTTTCAATTTCTTCTGCTGTATTTAAGCCGTTACGCCATAGTGAAATTTCATCTTTTGTCAGCTCTGCCAAATAATTAGCACCGTCATACCAATAGTCAGGATCCCACTCATCAGGGCATTGACCTGTACCAAAGTAATCGTGGCCATCTAAATGCCATTTCCCGATATAACAGGTTTGATAGCCCGCATCTTTGAAATAGCGCCCCATGGTTGAAATGTTTTTCCCGAGGGCGACATTGTTGGTCCAGGGTCCAGATTGATTCGCATAAATACCCGTGAAAAGTCCGGCTCTGGCTGGGGTACAAACCGGGGCACAGGTAAATGCGGAATTGAATTGATAACCCTGATGCGCAAGGCTGTCGATATGATTTGTATTCAAAGCCTGATCCGAATAGCAGCCTACCATATTAGTAGCTTGTGTATCAGTCATGATCAGAATGATATTGGGTTTGTTCATCATAATTTACCTTAATGATTCGCAAGATTTTCTTTTAAGTTCTGGTTCCGCTTTTTCTTCAAGGTATTGAACGTAAAGTAGAGCGTGCCAACAAAGGTGATAGAGACAAGTGCTGCTTTGAACAATGAACCCGATGGGGACGTGATACCCAGAGGGGACAGCACGGTATAGAGTAGGCAGAATAAGAAACCTAGCGCCCATGCACAGGGTACGGCATATTTCCATTCTGTGATTTCAACATCCTGAGTCACAGGTTGCTGATAAGCCACGTCCATTGGTTTGAAGTAGCGAATGGTGAGCATGATGCTCAGCATGAAGAACAGGTTTAAACCAACAAGGTTTAGCCAATGTACCTGAATAAAACCAAGATCGCCTTTTAGTACAAAGTGCGTGGTATAGAAGAAAACCATACCAAATACGAGGCCGACATAGCCGCTTAATGCAGGAGCACGTTTTGAGATAATGCCCAACAGTACAACTGCAAAAATAGGTACATTGATAACAGCCATGATGGTTCGCATTAAGGTATACAGTGAATCAGCATTGGCGATATAAGGTGCGGCAATAATACAGATGATAGTGGTTGCAATACCAAAGACTTTACCCACTTTAACCGTTTGAATATCACTGGCTGTCGGATTCACGAATTGCTTGTAGATGTCTAAGCTGATCAGGGTTGATAGGCTGTTTATACCGCTATTAAATGAGCTTAAAATCGTACCAAACATTGCAGCACCGAAGAAGCCCGTCAGCCACGGAGGTAAGACGGCTTGTACCAGTGTCGGGTATGAGATATCAGCATTGATAATGTCGGTGATATTGCCGCTTTGTACTTTAAAAGGAATATCGAGCATGCCGCGCTGATGTAAATGCCAGGCCACAATACCGGGTAGTACTAACATCAAAACACCGACGATTTTTAATAAACCTGCCGCCAGTGCCCCTTTTTGGCTCTCCGCTAAGCTTTTTGCTGCAAGCGTACGCTGAACAATTGCCTGATTGGTACACCAATAGAAGAGGTTAATGATGATGACTCCAGAGATCATGCCATGCCATGGAATATTGGCACTCTCACTTAGGCCTGGAGCATTTAAACGTTCCGGCGCGTCAGTGACCAAAATGTGCATACCTTCCGTAAAGCTACCGCTGCCCAGATAATGAAGCGCGAGTATTGGCACCATGAGGCCACATATTAGAAGGGCGATACCATTGATTGTGTCTGATACAGCGACGGCTTTTAGGCCGCCAAAAACAGCATATATGCCACCAATCACACCAATACTGATCACCATAACCCAGGTTGTTTGATTAACGGATAATCCCAGCACATCGCTGATATTAAATAATTCCCCAAGTGTGATGGCACCGGCATAGAGAACAAAAGGTAAAAAGCCGATAACGATGGCGTAGATAAAAATGAAGGATGAGACTAAGCGCATTCTTCGTCCGAAGCGGTTTTCCAAAAATTGGGGTACCGTGCTAATGCCGGATTTTAAATAGCGAGGAAGGAAAACGAAGGCTAAAACGATTAACGTCAGGGCTGATGTCGCTTCCCATGCCATTACATTGGCACCATTAGTAAAGGCGTTGGCATTTAAACCAGTTAGCTGTTCCGCAGAAATATTGGTTAGAAATAAAGATCCAGCAATGACATACCAAGGCAAGCTTCTTCCGGCTAAAAAATAGCCGCTTATTTGATTTAAGTTTTCATTTTTTGTTTTTAGGTAGGAAATGAAAGCCACCAGGAATGTAAAAAACAGGAATGAAATTAAGGTAAACATGGAGTACCTCCTGATAAGGGTGATACATCGCTAATATTTGACATAATCACGTCCTTTGTGTCGTAGGGATGAGTATATATTATTGTTCTATGTTAAATTCGTGATAAAACCGAACTATTTCAGCTGTCATTTTTATCGTAAAAACCTGTTTTGAGAATGGAATAAATACCATGATTCATGTAAAAAACGAGTCTCTTTTTGATAATGTGATCTCAGTCAATCAAAACATTAACATTTCAGGCCTAACTCTGTTGTCTTTGTGGGATACGGTTGGAAACCCCAGTACATACCGCGTGAAATGGCCGGAAGATCGCTTGTTGCCTCTCAGAGATAATACAATTGTGGCCGTGTACTCTCACCGAGGACATGGACAAATCCATTTGAATGATGGACAAATTGTTAGCCTGCAAGGCCATTGTGTGGTTTTTCTGCCACCAAAAAAAATCACCCATTACTTTTGTTGTGGTTTGATCTGGGAATTGAATTGGATGGAGTTCATTGTAACAGGGGCAATATCATTACCCTTAGAGCAGGTGATTGAACTTGAATCTGATACTATGATTGATGAAATAAATAAAGCAATACAAGATCTTAAAAGTATAGAGGAAACCTATCAACGGCTAGGTGTCGCAAGAATTAATACACTCATCTACCAATGGTTGACGTATGCTGATCTTACCAAAGTTAAAAATACCGATGAAGAAAAAGTAAAAAAAGTCATTGCAGAAGTTCACCTTAAAATAGATAAAAAATGGAGCATTAAGGAGCTAGCAAATATTATATCTTGTAGTGAGTCACATCTTAGGATGCTATTTTTGAAGTGTGTTAATAAAACACCAAAAGAATATATCATGGATGCTAAGCTTGATTATGCATACGCATCTCTACACTATAAAAAAACATCTATTACTAATATTGTTCGAGAATTGGGCTTTTACGATAATTTTCATTTTAGTAAAGCATTTAAAGCGAAATTTGGTTTTCCACCATCAAAACATGAAATGATAAAAAATACGTTTAATCCATGAAACTCATCATCTTTTTGTATATACACTCAAAGTGTGAATAAGCCAATTTTGTCGTGATTCTCAATCCAGTTATTCCACCATTGTATCAATGGAAGTATTGTGATGAGTCAATTTATCTACTTTAGTATACGATAGTGCTGCTTGGTAATCGTCTCAACCACTGGAAAGTAATAAACAAGCATTATTTGATATGCTTTCTAGGTATAAGTCGGTGTATTTATATAGTAGTGTGAAATAAATAATCTCATTATGAGTGGTGGTTCTAAAATAAATCAACATTATTGATTGAATTATAGATTAATGAATTGGCTTATATAAAATCCGTATCTCAATGTTATCATATTTCTATATTTAGGCTGCAACATGTTGGTATTTTATGTTTTCTTTATTGTTGCACATCTATTCTGGAGCATAAATTGAGCATTAAAATATTGTTGTTAATATTCCTTTCCGTAATACCGTCAGTACATGTATATGCTGATAATGCCGAATCCGTATATACCATTATTAAAGCAAACCGTGTTTCAATTGATCGTAGTGGTATTATTACCCATGGTTATAACCCAGACAGTACTGTGTACTATGCCTCCAATGCTGAGAAAAAGGAGGGGGTATTACGCATCCAAGGAGCGACTTATCGTGGTGACCCAGAATTTGACTGGCGTGTAAGCAATGGATTCTATGCCTTTTGTGATAACCAACAAGTGAAACTGGGGGTGACGTATCATGATCTGGACTTTAAGGATGTATACACGACATTCATATTTACCCTAGATGATGGTACTCGTTTCTTCTACGAGCCGACTATTGTAGAAAATAAACCACTTTATTCCCCCGCGTTTATTCAAAATCGGTATTTTTTCCATCCGACCGCCTCATTCATTCATGCGCTTAAACAAGCCCAAAGCGTGCAGGTGAAGATTGAAACTGAAGGTCGATTGAATTCGCAGTCGTATGATGTCGATGATATGTTACCCATGAATGGGTTTGCCGAAATGATCACGCGAGTGATGAACCATTGCCCTGAAACGGCCCCTGACATTGATATGGCATCGCTCAGTGAATCTCAACGTTTGCTCGCGAAAGCCAAACAGTTATGGCACACACAATACTACGATGAAGCCGCGACGCTGCTAAAGCGAGCCTCCCAAAAGGGGAAGGGCGAAGCGAGTTTATGGCTCAGCAATTATTATCAATACCATACCGATGGTGATAACCGGATGGCGTTAACACACCAAGCGAGAAGCTTGGGGGCGAAACAAGGCAACGTAGAAGCGATGTGTGCGTTAAGCGTGGATTATATCACGCTTAAAAACACAGACCGTGCTGATAGATTGAAAGGTTTGGCGCTATTAGAAAAAGCCCAAGCGGACGGCGCGCAATGTGCCGATTTCCATTTAGGGTACATGTACATTACGGGGACGGTGGTTGAAAAAGATGTGCCGCGTGGGCGCGAGTATTTAAAGCGGGCTGTTGAATACTCTCCTCAAGCACTCAGCTTGTTACTCGATACCTATAAGAATTCACCGAAAGCGATGGATGCTGAGGTTTACCCGTGGGTGAAATTAATGGTGGAAAACCATGGTTTTGAATGGCGTAAAAAAAAGGCCATTTGTCAGCGTAGCCCCGACGTGTGTGAAAAAGAGAAGGATTTATAATGACCCCAATTTGGCCAACCTGCCATTCAGTGTCTTTAAAATGCGCGGGACTTGCATTGTTTAGTGGTGTGTTGCTTTTTCCTGCGGCATCTAGCGCTGTCTCATTCTCTGATTTGGATTTTGAACGCAAAGGACGTCGACATATCGCTGTTGAGAAAACGACCCAAACCCCTTATACCGGTGTTGCTATCGCTTATGATGAGAAGGGTACTAAACGCGTAGAATCGTATTTTTTAAACGGTCACAAACACGGTCCCAGTTACCGCTGGTTTGCCGATGGCCGCTTGGAAGAACAAATACATTGGCTTGATGGCAAGCAACACGGTATTGCGAATAGTTTTTACCAGAGCCGCTCTCAAAAAGACAGTAAGGAGCCGGCGCTTTATTATCAAACCGATCGTGAAAACTACCAATATGGACTCGAGCATGGTGATCAAACACGTTGGAGCATTGGTCGTCGTTATAACGATGTCATGATGATAAATGGCAAAAAAAGTGGGAATAGGACGCGTTGGTCTCAAGATCGCAATGATCAAGACTATGTGAATTATGACGAACATTATGCCAATGGAAAAATAATGGGGTTACAACGCCATTATTTTCCCGATGGCGGCGTTCAGAAAGACGTGTTTTATAGCCATGGGGAGACAAATGGCCCCTCACTTGAGTTCACCCTTGACGATGTGAACCCCCCTTACCTTACCGCGGTGCAGTTCAGCCAAAATAACCAGCTTCAAGGCATTGAACGACGAGACTATGATGGCGGAGATCGTATAGTGCGCAGTCACCGTCATGGAGAAACGTACGGATTTGAGCACCGTTTTACCGGTGACGGCGTACTGCAGAACGTGTATTTGACCGGTTCAGGCAAACAGGTTGAGTATTACCACAATACCAATATCCGTGGTTCAGAAAGAAACAAACTGGAGGGTGAGAGCCATGCGCTTCAGTATTATTGGTTTAAAACCGGTGTACTACAGGAAGTCCGGCAGTTCGAGCTGGGTAAATTATCTGAGCCTGTGACGGAATGGTATAAAAACGGGACGAAAAAACATCAAGTTATCCCCAGCCAACATGCCGGTCAGTTCCTTGAAAGTGAGTGGTATGACAATGGCCAGTTGCGGGAGCAGGGACTCAAAGGTAAGCGTGGCAAAATGGGGCTACATAAAGCGTGGTATAAGTCGGGGCAATTGAAGAGTGAAATAACCTATGCCCTGATTCAAAAAGGGCGATATGCGTACAGTGTGAAGCACGGTAAAGAAACCCAATGGTATAGCAATGGGCAACCAAAGTTAACAGGGACTTACCATGAAGGTGAAGCGGTGGGAACACGCCGTACGTGGCTTGATGATGGCACATTATATTCAGAAAAAGAGATGGGATTGTAATCATGGCGCGACAAGTTACCTTAACATCACGTTTTCTCTTACTGCTCAGTGTTGTGCCACTTACCGTGAACGGTGCTTTACTGGAATATAAAGGAACGCCAGCGTTAGCGTATGAGGTGGGAGGCTCTGTACCGTATTCCGGCACCGATACTCAATACTACTTTTACCCCGATAAACCCGAAGTCAGTCCCCATAAACTCAGTGAAATCACGTATGTTGACGGCAAAATGCAGGGCCAAGCGACGTATTGGTTGTATAACGGCCAACTTAGCATGCTGCACACTTACGATAAGGGTGTCTTAAACGGACGAGCGGTGACCTTCTATCCCCATATGGCCAACCGCAAGGCGATGGAGACCTTTTACGTTAAGGGTAAAGAGGACGGTTTATCGACCTACTGGGATACGCATGGCCGAAAACAAGGGGTGATGAACATGAAGCAAGGATGGCGTCATGGTGTCGCGCAAGGTTGGAGTGATAGCGGAGCACTGATCTATAACGGCGAATTTGCCCATAACAAGCGGCAGGGTGAGCATTGGTGGTATTACAATCATGGCCAAAAACAACAACGCACCCAGTTTATGGATGGCCAATACGATGGCATTTACCAAGTCTGGTATGAAGAGGGACAGCTCGCCACGGAGGTGATGTATGCGAAAGGTCAATTACACGGTGAAGCACGTTATTGGTATGAGAACGGTCAGCTTAAACACCAAGTGAATTACCTTGCGGGTGCCAAGCAAGGGCAAGAGCAGTTTTGGTATGAAGATGGCACCTTAATGCACAGTGCGTTATATCAAGCGGGCTTGAAGCAAGGCAAACAACAAACTTGGTATAAAAATGGTCAACCGCAGTCGGTTAGCCACTTTAGTCAGGACCAATTACACGGTGAAGAGTTATTGTGGACAGAAGCTGGTGTGAAAACACGGTTTGAGTATAGCAACGGCATAGTCATTGATGCTGAATTGCCGAGATAGCGAGTACGGTCCGGGATATAAATAAGCCGCTATGTTTAGTAGCGGCTTAGTGATAGATCAGCTTGCGATAATCAGGCGTTTTGCTCTTGCATTGTTGCGCTAACCTGCGATTCGGGTGATTTCACCATTAATGCCAGAATAAACGCGATAGCGCCGAAGACAATCAGTGATGAAAAGCCAGCAGTGGTGCCATAAACATCTGATAATGTGCCTACAACTTGACCGGCGATAACGCCACCAAAACCTGCAGCAACATACGTCAGGCCGATCACTGTCCCTTCCTTATCCGTGCCACGGGTGATGATTGTTTGTGCGGTTGTCCATAACAGAGACAGGCCTACACCAAAGGCCATGAAGAGGTAAATCGCTTGTTCAGCAAAGAGAATGCCTAAGATTAATGAAATCAGTGCCAGCCCAGAGAAGATTACCAGCGTACGTTTTTCACCAAAGAAGCGAGTAATATAACCACCAGCAAAACGAAAAGCGGTGAACATGAAGCCGAACATCCCGAGTACGCCAGCTGCTTTTGCTGTTTTATCAGCAGCACTCATACCGTCAATATCAAGCCCTGAAATAAATAAAGGGAAAAAGTTGAAGAAGGCGGCTTCCATGGCAACATAGAACATAAAAAATGCAATTAAAATAGCAACTTGACGGTCTTTTAATACCAGCATGGCATTATTGATACTCAAGGTCTCTGATTTTGCTGAGTTTTCAACGTTTAAGGTCGACATCACTGCCATCATCAGTATTACAATCGCGGCAATGCCGTAGTAAAAATAACGCCATGTAATATCATTGCTAAATAAGGCATTCAGCAAGAAAGGGGCAATGATCAGTCCCACGCCAAAGAAAGCATTACCCACATTAAACAGCATACTGGCTTCTTTGCTGAATAGTTTCGGGATCACTGAACAAATCGCGGTCATCATTGATCCGATACCGATGCCGACGATCATATAGAAACCGAGGAAGAAGGCTGCCGATCCGGCCATGCCCGTCATGATCAAACCGCCAGCCATGAGGCCAGAGCCGACCAACATCATGTACCGAACACCTTTCTTATCCGTCATGTAGCCCGTTACCAATGCGGCGAGAGTAAAGCCCCATTGGAAGAACGACATAACGGTACCAAGTAGTGTTAGGGATATTTCAATGTCGTATTGCACTTGTTCCAATACCAGACCTTTCGTGGTTTGGATTGAACCCAATAAAAACATGGTCATAAACAGCAGGAAGAAAACCTGCATTCTTTTTGCTGCGCTGATGGGTTGAGATGTCGACGTGCTTGTCATAATAGCTATCCTTAGAGTGTCTCAGCATTAAATTGGCTTACGGCATTAAATAATTCATCACCTGCCCATCCGTAGCAGTAATACAGCAGGGCATTGCAATCGCTTGTATTAGCAGCAGTTATCGCGTCAATTAATTCATTTTCAGGTAAGTTCCACATCTGGATCCCACTAAAAATGAAGGTACCATCTTGAGAAAGCTCACGAACGTGATTATTCATGTCACGGACAAACTCAATGGGATAACCCGATTGTTTGAATTGTTGATAAGATAAGTCATAAGGCATATCAAAGAGTGAAAGAAACGAGTGGAACATCCGCTCTTGTTCTGCTTCATTATGCGCATAAAAGTTGATGAGTCCTTGTACGTCTGCGCCGCCTCCCAGCTTATGGTATGGGAAGTGTTTTAGTGCAGATGCATGTTTAGTGAGATCTGTATAATTCTGGCCCAACAGCCACGAATACTTCGGTGACCATAAGTCGAGCCATAGTTCAATCTCTGCGTCGACGGCATGCATGGCTTGTTTCAGATTGGCGACAAATTCAGTGACAGAGGCTTGTTTAAATGCCACCCAAGATTGGATTAATGGGTCATTTTTAAAAGCGAGTGGGAATGCTTCAAATTCTTTTTGTTCGAGAAGGGCAACCAGCTCTCCCAATCGCTGTTTAATTGCGGTGACATTTAATCCTTGAGCGGTCATCTTGTGGCAGCATTTGTCACAGAAACAGGTATACAGTTGATCGGGATTAATCGCTTCACCAGCCCAGTCAGGGTAACGAATACGGTCAATCAAAAAAGTGTTATAGCCATACTGCTTTTTGATACCAAGGAAGATCGTTTTCCATAAGTCGATGACGTCAGATCCATTCGGGCAGATCCAATGTTTTTGCATGACACCTTTATAATCGACAACGTGATTATTGTCTAAATCCCCAGTGAAATGACCATTGAGCACGTTTACCCAAGGAATAACCGTGAATTCATCGGGGGCGATATTCTCTTTCAAGGTATTAAAGCAATCTTCACCTGCTTGCAATGACTGATGTTTTACTTGCTGGAGGCGACACTGAGAAAAATCAATATCGACATGCAGTGTTGCATCGCCCATGACAACATCGTGAACTGGATTGTGAGGCAATATCCCTACCGGAACGGGATTACGCTCAAAAATCGTGTTCACTTCCGCGAAGATATATTTGATATCCCCCATAGCACGTAAGCGTGTTTTGATCGCTTCCACGCCTTCATCAGTGATATCGTGTGGGTGGATGTGAATACCATTACAGCTGGACATGGTGTGCCTCACTTTAATTGAATGTTAGGTAAAAATTGAATATCAGGATGTGCGCTGGCCATTGCCATCACGGCCATACCATAAACGGGGGCATGGTTTCCTAAGCTTGAGAGTTCTAATGTGATTCTGGTATTGGCGAGGGTATGGCGATCAATGATTGACTGGGTTCGCTCTAAAAATTGTGTTGCGGCTAAACAGACGCCACCATACAGCACCACTTTTTCGGGATTGGCGATAGCAATGGCGTTGATTATCCCAAGCGCCAGAGAGTCCGAGAGTTCTTCAACCAATGATTTCGCTAAGAAATCGCCGTGTTCAGCAAGAATAAAGATAGCTTTTGAACTTAACTGATTATTGGTTAACTGATAGTAACGTTGTTCAATACCAGAGCCTGAACAATGGGTTTCTAGTGCGCCTTTGTTATGCCAATTTTGGTTAAGCTGTTCGCGAGACAGCACCATATAGCCGATTTCTCCCGCCGCATTATTGGTGCCACGGATCAGCTTGCCATCGATGACCAGAGCGGAACCGAGCCCGGTGCCTATGCCGATAAGCATCGCGCTTTGTGTGTCTTTACATTTGCCTTTGAATATCTCGCCAACGAGCGCCGCACGCACATCATTTTCAACCACGACAGGAATATTGAGCTGATCTTGAATTTCGCCCGCTAGAGAGAATCCTTCCCATTGCGGTAGGTTAGGTGAGCCTTCAAGCACGAACCCCGTTGTGTTTTCAACGATCCCGGCCGTAGCGATACCAATGACAGAAATAGAGTTAGTGGGTATGCCTGCTTCTTGAATAAAGATCGCAATAGCTGTATTTAATTTTTCAATAAACTGAGCACGAAGCGACACTTTAAAAGTAGGAATCGTTTTATGGGTGATGAGTTCTAGCCCAATATTAAATAAAGATATCGCGATTTTTGTGCCACCTAAATCAATCGAAATGGCGTAATCTGCATTTTTATTAAAGCTGATAGCTATACCTTTACGGCCCGCTTTACTGTCAGACTTATTCTTATCGTGTTCAATCACTAAGCCTTCATGAATTAACTGTGACACGATCTCGGAAATCGTCGCTTTGGTCATGTGGGTCAACTCTGCAATTTCAGCACGTGTTGAGCGATCATGTTGTTTAATCACATTGAGGACATTAGATTTATTTTGTGTTCGAATTTGAACGGAACCGTTTGTTGGCACAGAGATGTCCTTCATTAGTTTGGCAACCATACTTGAATGGCAGTTTTATGACATAACCACCGTTATGTGGTATGAGTTATGGTGCGAATTTGTACTATTGAGCTGATTGTAGTTTAACAACTAAACTATAAGTGTGATCTAAATCGCCATAATGGGAATGCATTGATAGAACGTCCCATTTTGTGAAGAATATCAATAAAGCGGATATATACTTTATCGTCGCCCTATTTTCCATCGTGTTTAGCGGGGACGAGTAAGACGTGTTCAGGATTTAATGGCGAAGTATTGTGAATCATCAGCACCAAATAGCCCGATTTAGTCAACGCGTTGAGTTTATGTGCGAGGCCGCGTTTGTATCAACCACGGAATAGTTTGGGTATGTACCATCGGATTTATTTATCGATGTGATTAAAAAATTAACTTAGTTAACACCATGTAGGGTAATTGATAAGACAGATAAAATAGCGCTGAAAAAACTCTCGCAGAGATCACTATTTTGATAATTACTTAATTATCATTAAGACATTATGATTAAGTCCTCAGTTTATTGTTTCATTGTAAATAAAGGATTATCTAATGAGTATTGAAATGGCGTCACCGCCAACACAAAAAAGAAGTTGGCTAGACAATATCGAAAGCATAGGTAACAAGATCCCAGATATTACTATTCTGTTCTTGTTTGCTACAATAATATGCATTGGCTTGTCTATGTTTCTTTCGACAATTCAGTTTGATTATATTCACCCATTAACGAAAGAACCGGTTCAAGTTGTTAATTTATTTTCGTCTAATGAGTTGATGACATTATTGATGTCGATGGTGAGTAACTTTGTTTCATTCCCACCGCTTGGCATTGTGATTGTCGCGACCTTAGGTATCGGTATCGCCGAAGGGTCTGGTTATATCACAACAGCCCTGAAGAAGTTACTGTCTGTCGTGCCCCTTTCAGCGGTAACCCCCTCAGTTATCTTTATCGGTATTCTGGCACACGTGGCATCTGATTCTGCTTATGTGATTTTAATGCCGGTATCAGCATATATCTTCTACAAAACAGGTAAGCACCCACTTGCAGGTATTGCCGCGGGTTTTGCGGGCTTAGCTGGTGGCTTTACGGCGTCTTATACCCCGTCAATTATCGATCCTATCTTAGCGGGGTTTACCGAAACAGGCGCTCAAGTTCTTGATCCTGAGTACACCGTGAATGTGTTGTGTAATTTCTTCTACTCGTTTGCTTCGACGTTTGCGGTTATTGGTTGCTGCTGGTACGTAACAGACAAAATTGTGGAGCCACGTTTACGTCATGCGATACCAGTGGATGTGGATCAAGTGGAAGACACCAATACGCAACCAAGCCCAGAAGAAAACCGTGCATTTAAAATTGCTAACTGGACCTTGTTAGCTTTGATTGGTGCAGGTGTTGCGTTAATGGTGCCAGAAACTTCATTATTTCGTGCGCCGGATGGTTCACTAACGAGTCCTGCCGCGCCGGCAATGAAAACCATTGTTCCATTACTGCTGATTTTCTTTACCGCGCCTGGTTTGGTGTATGGCTTTGTGAGTAAGCAGTTTAAGAGCAGTAAAGATGTGACCAAAGCGATGGAGACGATCACTGGTTCACTGGTCTCATTCATTGTATTTGCTTTTTTCTGCGCACAGTTCTTGTACTGCTTCAGTAAATCAAACATCGGTAGTCTTATCGCACTGTCAGGTGCGGAAGCGTTAAAAGCCATGAACATGCCAGGGCAGTTGACGATTCTAGGGGTGATTTTACTGACCGCGTGTTTGAATTTACTGATTACATCAGCATCATCGAAGTGGGCTATTTTGGCTCCGGTATTAGTACCGATGCTGATGGCAGTTGGTATTTCACCTGAATTGACGCAGGCCGCATTCCGTATTTCAGACAGCGCGGTGAACGTGAGTACCCCAATGTTTGCATTCTATCCGCTAATTATTTCCTATATGCAGCGGTATTGCTCACAGTCTGGTATCGGTACTTTGGTATCAATGATGTTGCCATATACCATTGGCCTGCTGATCACCTTGGTTATCATGCTGTTCTTATTCTGGGGCTTTGATATCCCTCTTGGCTTTAATAGCGGTTATACCTATAGCTTGTCTGGACAATAATCATGAAGACACTAGAACAAACGTTAATTAATCACTTTCTGCGCTATGTGGCGATCAGCAGTCAGTCAGATGCCAGTGCAACGACTCTACCTTCGACCCCTGGGCAAATGGCGTTAGCGACGTTATTGTGTGAGGACTTAAATGCGCTTGGTTTCAATGAGACTGAGTTGTTGGACTCAGGCATTGCAATCGCACGTATTCCAGCCAATACCACAGGGGCTAAAACGGTTGGCTTTATTGCACACCTAGACACGGTAGATGTTGGGTTAAGTGCCGATATTCATCCTCAGCTATTGACCTATCAGGGAGAGCGGCTGTGTCTGAATGCCGATAAGCAGATCTTTATTGATGAGCTGAGTCACCCTGAACTGGCAAAATATATCGGACAGGATATTTTATTCTCAGATGGTACGAGTGTATTAGGGGCAGATAACAAGGCTGCTATTTCAGTGATGATGACGCTAGCACAGCAGCTGCAAACGTCGGATGTGAAGCACGGGGATATTTATTTAGCATTTGTGCCTGATGAGGAAATAGGCTTGCGTGGCGCAAAAGTGCTGCCGCTGGAGAAGTTTCCGGTCGACTATTGTTACACCATTGACTGTTGTGAGCGCGGCGAGGTGATCTATGAAACCTTCAATGCGGGCAGTGCGGTACTGTCTATTGATGGGATCACCGCCCACCCGATGAGCGCTAAAAATGTATTGGTGAACCCGAACCTGATTGCCGCTGATTTCATTGAACAGCTGCGTGGACGTGGTTTACCTGAGCAAACAGAAGGCCGTGAAGGATATTTCTGGGTAACCGATATCAGTGGTAATCAGAATCACGCTAAGGTGCATGTGGCCATTCGTGATTTTGAACAAGCCAGTTACGATAGCCGGAAAGCTTATCTGGAAACAGTGAGTGAGTTCTTGCAGCAAAAGCATCCGAAAGCCGTTATATCGCTGACAATTACCGATGTATATAGCAATATCGCGCAAGCGATGGGGGAGGATACTGAAGCTTTAACCAAGCTATATCAAGCGTTGGAATCGCTTGAAATACCAGCAAAAACTATTGCAATGCGTGGTGGGACGGACGGTTCTGCCCTCTCTGTGAGGGGGTTATTTACCCCGAACTTCTTTACTGGCGCACATAATTTCCATAGTCAGTATGAGTTCTTACCGATCGCGTCATTTGTCGACAGTTATCAAGTGGCATTAAAGCTGGTTTCAGTGAATTAATGACACTGTAACGTCAGCGCATAACTGAAAAAGTACAGCGTTTTATCGCTGTACTTTTTTTATGCCAAGCGTTCGATGACTCAAACTAATCTGGATAAGTAAAGGCTCTGATAATTGTGAACAATGATCAACGACTGGTTACTATAAGATCTTTAGGTATTGCCTTGCGGATCAGCTGCGAGCTTAGCTTTGTGGCGTCGTAGCAGTTTTTTCCATTTAATTGGCATCATTGGAACAACGATCAGAACGATCCCTAATGCGGTATATAGATCGGGGACTTCATCAAACCAAATCACCCCAAAGAAAATCACAAATGCTAACCCGGAGTACTCGGCGAGTGCAATTTGGCTGGCTGGCGCTTGTTTGAATGCCATCACAACCAGTGCGTGATAGGCCAGTACAAACAGGTTAATGGCTATGATCCAAAGTACGTGAGTCAGAGTGATCGGCTGCCATTCGAAGTACGCAATAGCCGCCGCAATAGGCAGTGTCATGAGCGTGGTCCAGAACAGGGTGCAGATCAGCGGCTGATCATCAGGCATACGACGGATTAAAATATTTCCCACTCCAATGGCTAACGCACTGCCGAGTGCGACAATGGCAGCCCAGTGGAAATGTTCAGGGCGTAATACAATCAGTACCCCGGCAAACCCTATGATTGTGGCAATAATTTTGCTTAGCGGCGGGCGCTCATTCAAAAATAGCACGGATAACGGCAACACCAATAAAGGTCCGACATAAAAAATAGCATTGGCGGTTGCAAGGGTGAGGTGGGTAATAGCCACCATGGCACAAGCACTACCTAATAAAATGAGCTGTGCACGCCAGAAGGTAATGATACTGCACCCTTTTATACGGGTTGTTTTCGGTAACCGTAGCCAGAGAGGCAGTAAAATAATTAAGCTGATGGCTTGGCGAATGAAAACATATTGAAATGTGGGCACTTCCCCATTGAGCATTTTCAGTGAGACATCGGAAAACGAGGCCAGTAAATTAGCAAGCACCAGTAGCAGAATCGCGTGCTCGACTTTCTTGTGATTCATATAAACCTATTGATAAACATACCGTTATAACCGGTAGAAAAAATGACAGAGGCTATTCAGAGAGGCGTCACACGTATCTGCGGTGCTAAATCGGAGTTAGATAACGATTTAGTGATGAAGAGTTGAAATTGCGCGTCCATGGCATAAGCGGCGATATATTAACGGTATTATCAGACATTTAAAATACACGAAGAAGAGATTATTTTTGTACGACACATTTGGTTACACACTCTCGATTGCCCAAACTCATCGCGGGTGATTAACTCATCCCTCCTAAGCAAAATGAGGTTAATAGTTTAATGGACGACCCCTATAGTCGAATGACAATGTCCTTTTCTTCCTGCTCTGTATCCACGGAGCAACTGTCATGATTGATTTATTCATGCAACCCGAAACCTGGGTTATCTTTGCTACCTTGTTTGCCCTTGAAGTTGTTCTGGGTGTCGACAATATCGTGTTCATTTCTGTCTTGTGTGAACGTCTTCCAGAGCATCAGCGTAAGCTTGCCCGAAATCTGGGTATTGGCTTGGCGGTAATGGCGCGTATTGTTTTGGTTTTCTCGATCAGCTGGGTGATGTCGTTAACCGAGCCATTACTTAATATGGTGGGTTATAGCTTTACAGGCCGAGATCTGATCATGATCGCTGGTGGTGGTTTCTTGTTAGCCAAAAGTGCGAAAGAATTGTGGTTATGGCTGACACACACTGAAGATACCCACGCCAGCAAGGTACGTACTGGTATTGCACTGGTGCTATTGCAGATTGTTGCGGTAGATGCGGTGTTCTCTATGGACTCGGTGATCACTGCGGTTGGCTTGACTGATGAAGTGCCAGTCATGGTTGCAGCGATATTGGCTTCTGCGGTAGTGATGGTATTGTGTGCAGAGAAAATCAATGATGCAGTTATGCGTTATCCAGGCCTAAAAACCTTAGCACTGCTGTTCTTGGTGTTACTTGGTGGCCTGCTGATGGCGGAAGGCTTTGCTATTCATGTCAACAAGGGTTACGTCTACTTTGCTATGGCCTTTGGCTTAGTGATGGAAGGCTGTCACATTATGCTGAACAAGAAGAAAAAACCGATGATTAAGCGGGTCTATCCGATGCCACTTCATCGACCTCTTTGTTCACAGGTGTCGTAATACGTGTATATGCCATTGCCTGTCGAGTGATGGCTTATTACGTCATTAAAGCTAGCCAAATCGGCTAGCTTTTTTGTTTCTGGCGCTCAGGGACACGTTATGATGAACAGACAAACCATGAATTGGCCGCTGCGGTGATATAGGCTTCTTTATGCCATTTTACTGGTTCCCAAGCGGGTGCAACCCGGATATCACCTTTGATTTTCTCTCTTGCCAGTACTTTCACCATGCCATTGTTTACACTGTAAACTTGCCCCCGATAGGTGTAACCGATAGTGGTCTTGTCTGTTTGATCATACAGGCAAACGGTAGTACCAATATTGGAATAGATGTATTGGCTTTCTTCACTCCACTTGCTATTCGTATTTATGTTGCTAGATGGTTGATACAGAGGACTATTGATCACGCTGGCGAGAACAACTTGTCGCTGTGGACTATAGGGGTCATACCCTAAGATTTCGGCGGCTTCAAACCATTCACCTGTTGGTGCGGTGGTATTTTCGATCACTCTTAACGTCACAAAAGGGCCATCGAGGCAGAGATCCGCCCACAGTTCGGTACTGGAAATACGCGCAGAGAAAATAGGGGTTTCCTCAAGAGTATTTGCCCCAGTGACACACCATGTTCCGCTGTCCTGCAGGGTGAGCTGGCCAGCATTTGCATCACACACCCGCTGGGCGAGTATTTGATAGTCAGCAATGTCTCTGGCTGCATCCTGCTCGCTGTTGGCGCAGTAACGATATGTGAAGGAGTACGTGTTTTTGGGGTAGAAGATCCCTTTATCGACCACGGCACCATTGCGTCGGATATCGTTCATGGAAATGAAGCTCTGGGTAGAGTCAAAAAAACTGTACTCGCCAGTTCGCCTCTGGATATCCGAGTTTGTGCTGCAACCAGTGATGATCAAGCTACAGATAACTGTAAAGAGGGTCTTTCGTGTCACAAACGGAGTTAAATATCGTCTAGTTTGTGAGGATAAGAGTGAATACACGTTATCTCCTGTTTGCTTGACTAACTGGGTATAAGTATATCTTAGCTATTTCAATATGCAGGGTTTAGAGTGAACTCTGTGTGCAGGATTAACGAAAGGAGAAAAAGGCAGGCACCATTATGGGGTGCCTGCAAAGGTGGAGCTAGTGTCACAATTTGTTAGTGGGAGTGAAGGCTGGCGATCACTGACGTGTTAGCGGGTACAGTTACTGTGGCATAGCTAACCGTCACCCCATTTACGTTTTTTTGCAGTGCAGTGATGGTTTCACCGTTTATTGTGATTTCTGTATGACTGCCATAGAAATGAGCTTCCCATTCGAGTTCGTGCTCTGAGCGGTTTGTTAGCGCTGTACGATTAAGGCCATCATGTCGGATGTTGAGCTCGTGCTCTCCCATCGGAAGATGCTCGACTTCAAGCCATTCGATATCAGCAGGTAGGTGTGATGCGGTGATCACTTTATTATCTGCAGCATCAGGTACTATTCCCATTAAGCCTTCAATGGTATTGGAGATGAAGGTAAACGAGATCTCAGGGTAATCCCCGTTGGTGCCTTGTGTTGGACGCTCATGGGGGAGATCTTTCTTGTTGATGAGGTAATTCATCCATTTCCAGGCTTCCTCGTTACGGTTATACGGGAAGTAGGTTTCAGGAATATAGGTATAGGCCTCAATGTTGTGTGGTGCTTCAGGCGTTGAGCCGATGCCATCCCCCAAATTTTCAGCAATAAAATCAAGGTAGTTGTCGTTGCGAACACCTGGTTCTGTGATCAGTTTCATTGGCATGAACCAACTGTTTTCTTTGCCAAAATCATTCAAGCGTAGTCCGTCTTTTTGGATGATGTTGACGTAGTTGGCCAATGGCTGGTTAGTCTCTTTGATACTCCAGTCTTCGTTGAAGAAGCGTTTCAGGTTATCGGCTTTTTCGGCCCACTCAAAAGCGAGGCTGGCTTCTCCCCGAGCTTTAAGCATGGCGGCATAGGCGACAGTAGCCTGATACTGCGATCCAATACCGTCACCTGCTTCTATTGGGAATTCACCACGCTCGTTATATGTTGCTGAACCTTCAAAGATCCCGCCATAACCTTCGGCAATATGGTTGGGTTCTTGATCATCATGCAGCGCAATATAATCGGTCAGTACCTTGGTATAAAACGTCCAAAGATCCTTGTCCTCGATATAACGACGGTCTCCCGTCCAGCGATATTGCTCATACGCTTTTTCAATAAATTCAAACTGAGCGGGTACTTCACGGACAAAATACTCGTCGTGGTGGTAATCAATGGTATGTGGGGTGCCATCAAAGTTAACTGCCCATAAGGTGTACCATTTACGTGATTCAGTTGAATGCCGGGCAAAGGTTTTGAACATCGAGAAGTTCTCAGGGGTTAACCCTGCTAAACCAGCACCACTGGCTTGATGTAAGAAGTCACGTGAATAGAAGGCGGTACGGTCAAAATACCCAGCCCAGTAAGACGGAATATAATCAGCGCGCCCACTGCCATCGTTGTTGCGTTCATCACGGTTGATGAGGCCATTTTTACCCGTCATGACAAACTGTTTAGTCTTGGCCATCGCCCAGTTAAACGATGTTTCGAGGTTCGGATTAGACGAAGATATAGTGACTTCTTTGGCATTCACAGTAGCGGTTATCTGCCATTTTTCTGCTTTGCCTTTAGTGTTGATGACATAGGCGTGAACGGGCTTACTGAAGTCGACAATGTCTCCGGTTCTGATACTGGTCCGGCTATTGGGAGAGGCAAGCAGGTTATCGACAGTTAGGCGAGTAATGTCTGTACCGTAAGGAATAGTAAGTGAGATTTTCTTCTTATCACGGTTAATGGCGGTTAAACCGGACTGTTCATTGACATTAAACTGAATGATTTGATTGAATTTAGGGGACTTATTTCGTTTTGATTTGATCAGTTCAACCTGATCGATGCTGATGGCACTGCCATCTGAACCCGAGAAGAATACTGATAGTATTTCTCCTTTTTCTAGGGCGATATGTTTAATTTTATTTTGGGTATAGTACTTATTCTTACCCAGTTTTTCTGATACGAGTATATCCCCAGCTAGGTTTTTAAGGCCAAATTGGCCACTTTTTTTATCACTTTGGATGAAGGCGGTGAGATCATAATACCCTGTTTCAGGAATTGTAATGACTTGGCTGATATGGTGGTCGGCACCGATAGCAATACGGCCACGGTAGGTGCCTTCGTGCGCGTCATCACTACGAATGTTGGCGAACCAGTAAGACCAGCCGAGTCCTTTATCTTCAAAGCCGGGGTTGCTGATGAGATTAGGGCTCTCTCCTGCTTGTACCACTACTGAGAGAAGGAGCCCTGAAAGTGCCGTTGCTAGATGGGTCAGTTTCATTCTTAGCCTCTTGATCATATTGTAATTATTAGTGAGATGTTGGTCAGTATCTTGGCATAGCGACATTTATTATTGCGTCACGAATAATGTAATGGATGTCCTGTTTTCTCAGGTTTTGGTATCTCGGTATGGGGTATAAGAATAAATTTGGAAGCAAGGTCGACGATAATGTCGTTTAGTCAGGATGGGAAAGAAGCAGTAAGCTGATGAATGGAAGAAGGTGAGAAGGGATGTGCGGAACAGCGTGTTCCTGTTCCATGGGTTCCGTATAGCTGCTCCGCACAAAGGGGGATTCCGTGTTGTTATGTTATTGACTTAATGGAAGACTTGCACCAAGTAAGGCAAAAACAGTACCGCAGCCACGATTAAAGCGCTGGCCGCTTTTTTCCAGCCATGGTCGCAACTGATGGGCGACACAGGCGACAAGGTATTCAACACTGAATTCCACCACGGCAAACGTTGTTGCCATGATGATAAATTGGATCAATATCGGCTGTTCTGAGTTCATAAATTGTGGTAAGAAAGCGCCAAAAAAGAGTAACACCTTCGGGTTTGAAATTGCCGCTAAACCGCCTTGGCGAAAACGTGCAAGATTACCTTTATCGTGATTATTATCGACGTGACCTAATTGGAAGCCCGGTGAACGCCACATTTGAATACCAAGATAAATTAAGTACGCACCACCTAGCCATTTAAATACGGTAAGAACATGCGATGAAGCCATCATTAATGAGCCGATACCAAACATAGACAGGGCAATAATGAGGATAAATCCTGCTACACCTCCAAAAATGGTAGCCAGTACTTTTTTTCGGCCGTAAATCGCACCGTGGCTAAGGGCCAATAGGCCATTGGGACCAGGAGCAAAGGCGAGGCCAGTGACTGCAATGAGATAGAGAAGCCAAGTCTCTAACGTCATAAAAATTCCTTGAACAAAACGAACAGTATGCGGAGCAAGTATACTGATTAAAGTATTAATTAACGGGGTATTATTTGGTATAAGTAAGGTATTATTTAGACATGTTCCGCGTCTGTTTTTCTAAAATTTACCATGTGCTATACAAATACTTCGCCGACAATCGAGCCTACCCCCATGTGCACATCAGGTGCAGATGTGCGTTTTTTACTCTTACCGCTTCCTGAGTTCAACATGCTGCCTTTTGGTGGTTTCCTTGATAAATTACGCTTCTCTGCTGATGAAGAAGACTATAGCCAGCAAAAATATTGCCAGTGGAAAATCGTTGGATTATCAGCGGGTCAATTGGTCTCTAGCAGCGGGGTGTCGATAGAGATACCCTTTCAGTTTGATGAGGTGAGTATTGAACACTACGACTACTTGGTGGTGTTTGGTGGGCGTAGCGCACAGGCGTGTATATCATTAGCTGAGCAGTATAAACCACTATTACGTCGAGCGGCAGCGAAAGGCTTGACGCTAGTCAGTGTGGATAATGCCAGTTTTTTATTTGCAGCTGCCGGGTTGATGGAGCAACGTCAGGTCGCTGTGCATTGGCGGCATGTGCGTGAGTTTGAAACCGCTTTTCCGACAATTAGGGTTCAGCCTGATCAGTTGTTTTGCCTTGATGGTAAGCGGATCAGCTGTGCGGGGGGAACCGCTGCGATTGAATTAGCGGTTGCGTTGTTGGCTCGTCATTGTGGCCGAAATAAGGCGTTGAAAGGACTCGCAGATATGCTGGTTGATGAAGCCCGTTGTCAGCAGCATCATCTGAAATCACTGAATGATGAAACACAGGCGGTGCATGGTACGAATCGTCATGTTGGACGGGCTATTGGGCTAATGCGCCAGCATTTATCAGGAAAAAAATCAGTGACAGAGTTAGTTGAGGAGCTGGGCTTATGCCGTCGTCAGCTAGACCGGCTTTTTCAGGCCGAGTTTTCCTGTACTGTCAGTGACTATTGGACCGCCATGCGGTTGACTCATACGCGGTGGCGATTACACAACTCTACTTATACTCTGAGTATTATTGCTGATGAAGCCGGCTTTTCTGACGTAAGCTATTTTTGCAAAGTATTTAAAAAGTATATGGGTGTGACGCCCAATCAATATCGGGCGTCTATTGTTCGCTAGGTCACTTTGATAGCGTGATTTTTTGAGTCTCAATGGGGTGCTGTTGTTGTTGGCTACCAAATTGGCCAGTCAGCGGCATCCACGGAGTCGAGATTACCATCGTGGTTATCTCCCCCCCATTTACGGATAAATTGTCCATCAGGATCATAACGTGCGGTTTGCTGCTCGATATTAAAGGGCTGAGGATCGGCCGGTTCTGTCCCCACACCAGCAATACACTGCCAATTTCCCCAATTTACGGCGACATCGTAATCAATTAGGTGTTCTTCAAAGAAACTAGCGCCATAACGCCAATCGACACTGAGCTCGTTGACTAGGCAGGAGGCAACTATTTGTCGTCCACAATGAGAAAGATAGCCCGTTTGCCGTAGCTGATTCATCAAGGCATTTACCAGAGGGAAAGGGGTATTTCCTTCACACCAGCGACGAAATCGTTCTGGATAGAAGGCGGTATGGGGACCATGAGATTTAATTCCCTTGAATGCAAATAGTGTCGGACCAAGATAATGGGCAGACCAATGGCGGTATTCGCGGATGAGTAATGCTTTTTTCATGCTTTCAATCAATAAGAGAGGGCTATCAGCCGGATGATCGGCGGTGCCATTAACGGGTTGTGCAGTATTGAGTGTTGATAACATTGTTTTGGGTGATACGCACCCCAGTGCCAGCCATGGTGACATATGGCTAGAGATGCTCAAGTCATCAAGTTGATTGTAACTCGCTTTATCGTCACTTGGGTCGAAAGCTAATTGATAATTAAGCAATTGTTTTAATCCCGCCTGTTCCCCTCCTGAAAATAAGTGGCTAGTTTGCTGATTGATAAGAGGGCCTAATATATCAAAGGGGCGAGAGCTTGAAGGTGCTGGTGGAAGTGCGCAAATTTCAGAAACTGGAGGGGTGATGCAGAGCCCTTCTACTTGAGCGTTGAAATGAGCAAAGGAATCAGGAAGTTGAGTAATGTGAAAAGGCAATTCGGTGCGGTCAAACAGGGTTTGGCTGGCGACGCTGAAAAATTGGATATAAGGGTAGCGGCCCTTAAGCGTTTGCCAATTCCGTTGCTCATAAGTACCGGTTTGTTCATTGCTATATATTGCACTGATATTATGCTTGGTGATCAGTGTGGGTAAAATATTGAGCGGGTGTTCAAGCAGGACATGCAGATGTTGTCGGTGTTGTTCAAGTTGCTCTGCAAGGTTGTCGAGCGATTGTAGCAGAAATTGTAACCGATGTGGCCCGAGCCGGGTGATCCCATACGGGTACCGGTTTGCTCGGTCATAGGGTAGGCAATACACACAGATAAGGTTATCCATTTCTGACGCCGCTAGTTTTAACGCGGGGTTGTCATGCAGACGCAGATCGTTTTGAAATAGAAACAAGCCCGTTGCCATTTAATCCCTTAATATAAAAAGCCATAGCTTAACTATAGATTATTCCGTTGCGAGTGAACGAATTATCCTAGCTGGTGAACCCGCGGCTAAGGTATCTGGGGGCGCATCACGCGTCACGGTGCTGTTTGCTGTCACAACCGATCGAGCCCCAATGGGTACGCCTTGACAGATTACTGTATGGCCACCGACCCAGACATCGTCCTCAACGACAATGGGTTTACAGAAGGTCTCCCAGTGGCGACGGCTTTGGTAGTCCAGAGGGTGGGTCGGAGTATAGAATTGGGCATTAGGGCCGATGAGCACATTGCTGCCAATATGGATTTCTGCATTATTGAGCATTGTCACCCCCATATTAATGAAGGTGTGATCGCCGATATGAATCGTTTTGCCAAACTCACATAAAAAATGCGGTAAAATGTGGCTATCTTCACCAAAACTGCCAAGTAACTGTCGTAATAGATCATGAGGGGCATCGCCGGGGTATTGGTTAATGGCATTTTTTAGCCGATAGGTATTTTGCCGGATAGCCGCAATATCTGGTGGATTATCATCAAAATCGAGCCCATTCACCATCTTTAACGTAGTTTGAATATAGATATTGATAAAACGCAAACTGGCGGCAGTCATGGTGAAACTGCTGCCAGTGATACTATGTCTTTTAGGTCTAATATAATGAGATCACGGTCCGAAGGCTCTGTTGTGTGGTTAAGCGAGCGCTATCGGTAGCTGCTCTTTTAGGTGATAGAATATTTGCTTGGCTGAATCCATTGCAGCATTCAGTGACTCAGGTTGAATCGCATCGTGTTGTAAAAATGTATCTAAGTGATCTAGTGACACAGCTAGCTGTGGTTGGTGGTGCTGATAAAGCCAGACCCCTTTGTCATTATGGTAATGGTAATGGGGAGCCAGTAGGTGCCCGTAGTGAGCAATAAGTGACACGGCACCAAGAATATAGTCCACAGACGGTTGATCGAGTAGGTAATGTAAATTTAGCCTCACCCAACCCGGCTTAGCGAGCCCATCCCCTTGGGCAATCTTTTGTTGTATTTGTTTACTGTCATCTTGAGATATATCGAGTAATTCATGTGCATAAGGACCGGCACATGAACAGCCTCCTCGGGCTTGAATGCCAAATAAATCATTGAGCATTGCCACGACTATTCCGTAATGTAGGTTGTCAATGTTGAATGAAAAAATGGCGAGTCTATCGACCGACTGGTTTCCCAGTAAAGTAACGTTTGTGAGTGGGTGCCAATGGTCAAAGGCTAGTTTGACGAGTTCTTTTTCGCGTTTTTCAATATAATCCAATCCGATATTTTGTTGGATTTTAAACACTAAACCGGCACGGATAGATTCAATGATGGCAGGAGTGCCTCCCTCTTCACGCCGCTCGATATTATCAACATAATTATGAATATATTCGTTGACATAAGAGACGGTTCCCCCACCATTTAAGCCTGGTAAACGTTGATCAAAGCAGTCATCATGAATCACAAGCAGCCCAGGTGTACCAGGGCCTCCGAGGAATTTATGGGGAGAAATGAAGACGGCGTCCATTGGGATCGCCTGTACGTCAACCGCCATATAAGGGGCCGCTGCAGCAAAATCCCAGCAAGCTAATGCACCAAACTCTTTCAGTAGCGAGGTAGTGGCGGCGATATCGGTTTTGATGCCCGTAACGTTAGAGGCGGCCGAGAATGAGCCCACGAGAAGCGGTGCTCGTTGGTGGTGGATTAATTGTTTACGGAGAAAGGTAAGATCAAGTGTTCCATTATCAGAAAGCGGGATTCTGATCAGTTCGACATTTGCCTCTCGCCAAGGAAGATCATTTGAATGGTGTTCATATCCACCAATGAATATCACCGGCTTATATTGGTCATAGCGCGGTAAGTCCAGCATATGAATGAATCGATTAATGGCACTGGTTGCACCTGAACCTGTAAAGATAATATGGTGTTCAGGTGATGCATTCAGTGCATGACGAATGATGCGGCGACTTTGTTCTCGCAAGAAAGTCGTTTGCCGACCAGTTAATGAGGTTTCTGTATGCGTATTGCCATAGAAGGGCATGACCTTGCTTTGAATAAATTGCTCGATGAAATTCAAGCTGCGTCCTGATGCCGTGTGATCGGCATAAACTAAGGGTTTTATGCCAAATGGGGTTTCAATTGGCCAATGTTCACCGATGACCGATTGACGTAGAAAATCCATATTCAACGACATCTCACTTCTCCTATTTTGTTAGTTAGTCAGGTTTTTTGGCAATAATTAATGTCATATCACCAAATGGGGTTGAAATTTGTTCAGAGGTTATGCTGATTGGATCATTGGCGGTTAATGCCGCCTCCACTTGACCTTGCTCCAGAGAGAGCGGCCCGTTTGCAAGTTCAGCAGGAAGTCGCCCCAAAATATGAAATGCGGGTTGAGTGCGACTTGAATCCAATGCTTCATGAAAACTGACGAAGAGGCCGCCGGGAGCTAGGGATTGCCAAAGCCTGTTGATACATTGCTGAAGATCGGCGGAAAAATAGAGCGACATAGAAGCCAGTATTAGGTGATAGGGGCAGCCAAAGTCATCATGATTCATGTCGCCGGCGCGTAGGGTTACCGATTTATTTAGGTGAGGGGAGTGTACAAGCTGCTGGCGTAAATGATCACAGCATGCAGGCAGATCAAACAAGGTCAACTGAGTGTTGGGGTGGTTTACTAAGATATTCTCGGCGAGTTGGAGTGATCCTGCCCCCACGTCAAGAATGCACAGACCATCACGCCAGTCTGGATGCTGGCTAAGGAGCGGTAGCAATATGGGATTACGGGTACTTTGATGAAATGCTAGCAGGCCCGTAATCGCATGTTGCCAAAAATGACCATCTCGCATGTTGCAGGTTTCCCCTTCGGTGCTTTTTTTATTGTGAGTGATGGCATTAGTATCTGCATCTAAACGCTGTTTTGTGCTGTCTGACACGGGATGTTCGGAACGTGCGATTAATTCGGTCAGCCGTGCTGATGAGCAAGCTTTTACCTTAGCCAGATGACACAGGGTCGTGCCAAGGTAGTGCTTAGAACCACTGAGTAAGTATGGGGGATATCCGGTAGCAATTTGATAGTATGGCTGTTGATTATTGCCTTGTTGCTTCGTCAGAACCCCCAATGCGACATAGGCGTTAAGTAATAATGCCAAGCGTTCAGGGCACCAGCTCCGCTGCCGAGCGATATCAGTAGCGGTAGATCGTGAATGTAGCTGATCGAACAACTGGTGCTCAAAGGCAAATTCCAGTAAATGCCAGTGTATAGGCCCAAGGAGCGTGCTGAATAAGTGATGTTGTGCGGGAGAGCCAACGAGAGAATGCTTCATGTCGTTTACCACCGGTAGTTTGCCGTTATCGAAAAAGTGCGCGGTAGGGTATCTTCAACGATAATACCGGCTGGCGTTGTGACAGCTCGGCTATAGATTTCCGCCTCAAAGAGGTTACTGACTGCGAACGTCACCGTGAGCGGCGTTAAATCATATTTGGCTGTAAAATCAATCAGTTCATACTTGTCTTGTTTGAGGGTGTTCCGACTATCAAAGAAATAGCTGTCACTCCCTCTGATAGCCAGAAGCGCACTGAATGGATGGTCAGGTGTATAATTGATCCCCAGTGACCAGGTGTAGTCTGGTGAGTAGGGCAGATTATTCCCTGTTATTGTGAACCCCATTGGTTGATGGGCTTGGCTGATTTTCCCTTTTTGATACCCCCAAGTGGTGAGCAGTGACCAATCGCTTGTCATGGTTAAGTTGGCAGAGACCTCTAGGCCATGAATATCGGCTTCAGCGGTATTACTGATTTTTTGTGCCATGCCTGGCAAGATATCAATCATTTGTTTGTCAGTGATTTGATTGTAGAAAAATGTCAACTCAGTGTGGAGTTGATTACTCAGCCAATTTCCACGGTGGCCAAGTTCAAACGCATCCGTATGCTCGGCCTGATAACTGAATGTGTCAGTAGAAGAGGTTGATGTATAATTGAACCCGCCGGGTAGGTAACCCGTCGACCAGCCAAGATAGACTTGTTGTTGTGAAGAGACGGTATAATCGATAATCAGGCTGGGTAACCATTCAGTGTTACTGAGTGTTTGGTTGAATACTTGTGTTCCAACCCCGGTCTGGTGTCCATTTTGTTGCGTATGTTCAGCCCGTAACCCCGCAGTGATAGACCAACTGGAATTAATGGGGTACTGAATGTGGCCAAAGAGCGCCGCACCCCATTGATCATTATGGGTTATCCGGCGTAGGTCACTGAATCCCATCTTAAAATTCATGTCGGTATCTTGCTGGTAAAAATAGCTACCTATTGCCCATCGATTGTCATTTTCAGTATGACCAGCTAAGCGAAACTCTTGAGAGAGCATCCTGTCTTTTAGGTCAGAATATGTGGCGGGTAATAACACGGGGCTGGTATCTGCATCGAGAATAAACGCTTGAGTGTAATGGGTATAGCCTGTAATAGTGGTTAAGGTGCTATTAGTGAAATCATGATCAATGCGCAATGAATTTACTGCCGTCGTTTTCTGTTCATCGGTTAGGGTATTATGGTTAACCGAAAATTGATCGGTCGAGAGAGGTCCGGTCAGGTAGCGCATTGTGGCTCTGCCACTATCACGGTCTTGCCAGTGACTACGAAGTTGTACTTCAGTGATATCACTGGGATAAAAAGTGAGCCCGCCTTGAAGGTGGAAATGCTCTTGTTGGTTTTCGTTATTTGAACGACGGAATTGGTTGTAGTAGGGGCTGTCAGCATCAAGGTAGTTGATAGCCAGTGAGGCGGCCAGATCGTCGGTTCCACCCGTTATACCAATCTCAAATTGATGTCCCGGTGCGTGTCTGTTGCCGCCATCGGTTTGAATATGGCTGTATTTTCCCCAGCCGGAGAGTGCGTCAGTAGGCGCTATGCTGCTGACTTTGATGATCCCCGCTTCACTATTGCGGCCATAGTAACTGCCTTGTGGCCCTTTTATGATTTCAACCGCCTCTGTATTGATAAAGCTTGGAGCTTGACGGATCCCGAGAGGGAGCGAAATATCATCAAGCATATATCCGACAGGGCTTGTCAGTCCGCCATCAATTGATGCTTGTCCTCGCATGACGACCCGTGGCTGGACACTAGATACTTCAACCGTGGTATTCGAGATGTATTGACTGAGGCGCTCGATTCCTTGCAGCGCTGGTGTCGTCAATACATCGGTAGGGATTGCTGTAATATTGGCCGGAATGTCTTGATTGCCAGCTGGCCAGTATCTCGCTTCTATGACGAGTGTTTCGGTCTGTTGCACGGCAGCTTCTGAATCTAGATCGATCGTTTCTGTTGGTGTTTTTATTACTTGGGCATGGGTAAATAGAGGGAGCAGTGCAACCCAAAAATAACGGTGTTGTTTCATTATAAATCCTTATATCAAATCGCAAGACCCTTAATTATTTTTATTGTTAAGGTGACTTGGCTAAATTCCACTACTTCCACTGCGTCACTATAGGGGGTGTGATATTTACGGATATAATATGCCGAACAACTGAATATCAAATGCAGAACAATATCTGTCATTGTTCTGAATTTGATATAAATTGGCTCGCCATTTTATATTTTTTATCTCCCCCCTCCTTTTTAATGACCCCTCTACATTGATAATCCGACGATACTGTCGGAGTCGATTAAATGGCCGAGGGATAGCGATGAAATTACCACCGATTGTGGAACCTGCTTCGAGTTTGACCCGAGAAGAGAAGGAACGATATAGCCGCCACTTACTACTACCTGATATTGGTTACGTTGGTCAGTGTCGACTAAAAAATGCCAAGGTGTTGGTGATTGGGGCCGGTGGTTTAGGCTCGCCTGCGTTGTTGTATCTGGCAGCCGCGGGTGTCGGCACACTAGGAATTGTTGACTTTGATGAAGTCGATGAGTCGAATCTTCAGCGTCAGATCATCCATGGCCAGTCAGATGTGGGTGTTAATAAAGCAGAAAGTGCCCGCCAGTCAATCCTTGAAATTAACCGTTTTACCGAGGTTATCTGTCACCAGTTACGGCTTGATCCAGAGAACGCATTAGCGATTATCAGTGACTATGATCTTGTGCTTGATGGTACCGATAATTTTTCAACACGCTACTTAGTTAACGATGCCTGTGTGCTTGCTAACAAGCCTTATGTTTGGGGATCTATTTTCCGTTTTGAGGGACAGGCGTCAGTTTTCTGGGAAAGCACCCCTGAAGGGGTGGGACTCAATTATCGGGATTTGTATCCATCACCACCACCACCAGAACATGCGCCATCGTGCTCTGAAGGGGGGGTGCTAGGGGTATTGTGTGCGGCAATGGGTTCCATTATGGCGACAGAAGCGATCAAATTGATCACAGGGGCGGGCACCAGTTTGTTGGGGCGGTTAATGGTATACGATGCTCTTGATATGACTTATCGCACTCTGCCACTTCGCCGCGCGCCTAACCGAACCCCAATTACTCAACTCGCTGATTATCAGGTGCTCTGTGGACTAAAAGCCCAGATCTCGGATGCCGTTGTACCGACCTTAACCCCTGCCGAGCTTAAGCAGCGTTTAAATTTAGATGCTTCTATTCAGTTAGTGGATGTACGCGAGCCGGGTGAGCGAGAAATCTGCAATATTGAAGGCGCTATCGGAATTCCACAACGTGACATTCTCAGTGGACGAGGAATCGACCAACTCGATCGTCAGCGGCCTGTTGTCGTGTATTGCAAAATGGGAGGTCGTTCTCGGAACGCATTACTGGCGCTGCAAGAGCACGGTTTTGAAGACCTCCATAATCTTGAAGGCGGGATTTTAAATTGGATTCATGTGATTGAATTTGATCAGGCGACATACTAGGAGAGTGTGATGTTGGTATTACCACAAGGTTTGGTCGATGCCATGGTAAAACATGCGACTAACGATCATCCCATCGAAGCGTGTGGCATATTGATCGGTGATTTAGGCAGTGATCACGTTGAAACTTTCCAGCCTATGGTAAACATCGCCAAGTCATCAACTTACTTTCAGTTTGATTCGACAGAACAATTGAAAGTGTGGCGAGAGATGGACAGGAAACATCAGGAGGCGATAGTGTTTTATCACTCTCATACTACTTCTCGCGCATACCCAAGTCGAGAGGATTTGGCCTTTGCTCAAGCAGCCAACACCCATCATGTCATTATTTCAACGGCCCCCGACACCTATTTAGAACTACGCAGTTATCGATACGTGCAGGGACGCGCAGTTGAAGAAACAATTAAAATTATACAGTGAGGAAAACATGTCAGTATCTATTCATATACCAACTATTTTACGTGCGCTTACTAATGATCAGAAAACAGTCACTACGTCAGGTGAAACGGTACAAGACATTATTGATAACCTAGACATTGATTTTCCAGGAATTAAAGACCGATTAACCAGTGGAGGTGAGGTTCATGGTTTTATTAACGTTTATGTGAATGACGATGACATCCGTTTTGGTGATGGATTAACGACGGGGGTTAAAGCGGGTGATGCCATCACAATTCTTCCCGCCGTTGCTGGTGGCTAATATTTGTTATTAGATTAAATTCCCCTGGATCAGAATGTAATTATGTCAAAAGTTAAAAATCTGAAATCATTACATATTAGCGCTAATTTTAAACAGGCTGACACTGCATTTTTACCTTTTATTAACGCGGTAAAATCACAGGCAGACAAGCTTGGCTTGATGCTATCGGAAGTGCCATATCAAAGTGATAATAACGTTCTTGAATTGATCATATCAGAGGCCAATGGCCCATCATTCTTGCTGAAAATAACCACGCCTCTACTTGATGGGACGCTTTGTGGTGAGCGGGATCTTCAGGCGTTGACGGGCTTGACTGCCGTGCATAGTCGGTCGTTGGAGCATATTACACCGCTCGGTATTGACTATGTTTCTATTACCGCAGCGTCATTGGCTTTACTACAGTTATTTGCCGGATTGACGGCGCGTCACCGCGGCAGCGACACCGCTGGGGCATCATTGGATTTGATCCAGGCTGGATTATTGGCTGTCGGTCAGTATCTGGCTGGTGCCACGACCGAGAAAGGTGCTGAAAATTTTGCTGTTGGTGAGGCGGATCCTGCACGTTGTCCTCCGTTTTTATCACGAGATGGCATTGTATTTGAGCTTGAATCGTTATCGCCACGGTTATGGCAGCGCTTTTGGGAACAGCTCGGTGCTAAAGGTGCAGACATTGGCCGAGGCTGGCATAGTTTTATGCAGCGCTATGCTAAGGCAGTAGCGCCGTTACCTGCAGAAATGGTGGCTTTGCTGGCTCAGCGAGATTATGTCGATCTTGTTGCGCTAGCGAGTGAAGTGGGGGTCGCGATAACACCCGTACGGACATTATCAGAGCGACGAGAAGATGCAGATTTAGCCTATTTTCTGACTAATGGTCCATGGACAATCGCACCGGCTGATGAGACGCGTTCACCGCAGCGGTCGTTACCTGCTTTGGTATCGCCAAGTGATTTACCGTTGGCTGGACTGCAGATCATTGAATCATGTCGCCGAATTCAAGGCCCGATGGCGGGGCATATTTTGTCACTATTAGGGGCGAGCGTTCAGCGGCTTGAACCGCTTGGTGGGGACCCTCTTCGTGGAATGCCGCCACTTGCGGGTGAATGCTCAGCCAGATTCGATGCGTTGAATGGCCGGAAAGATATTGAAGAGGTGGATATCAAGTCGGTAGAGGGGCGGCAGCGTATTGCGGAGTTGGCGACTAATGCGGATGTGTTTATCCATAACTGGGCACCGGGAAAAGCAGAAGTGCTGGGGTTGGATGCAAAAGCGCTAGGTAGCATGAACCCAGAGATTATTTATACCTACGCTGGGGGGTGGGGAGCGATAGATGATGAAGTGGGTATTCCTGGTACCGACTTTATGGCGCAAGCCTATTCAGGTCTTGCCGATGTAATTGCCAGCCAAAGTGGTACTAGAGGTGGAACCTTATTGACGGTGACTGACATCTTTGGCGGGATCCTTGCTGCTCAGGCCGTGATTATTGCCCTGTACTGCCGAGCGAAAGGTTGTTCAGGATTGCAGGTCAATAGTTCGTTATTAGGCGCGGCAACGCTCTTGGTTGAATCGGCTTTTGGTGTTCGCGATGCTCAACTTCAGCGCCATCCCCTTTCACAAAAGGTCATGACCGATTTGGCCTCACTCTCATCCCATCCTGCGTTAGCGCCCTATTTGCAAACGCAGAGCTATACCCAGCTACGTGATTTATGGAGGCCATTATGAATTCAGCGGGCATTATCAATATTGTTCCTCAAGATGTTCGTGCCGGATGGTTAGCAAGTGGTGCTTACCCTGATTTGACGGTGTTTGACGCCTTTTATCGACATGTACAACGTCAGCCACAGGCTTACGCCGTTTGCTCTAGTGAAGGTCGCTATCAGTTTGATGAGATATATCAGCATAGCCTGAGATTGGCGGCAGGAATGGCTGAAGCCGGTCTGGTACGTGGTGATGTGGTTGTTTATCAGCTGAGTAACAGTTGGCGTTCAGTGGTGATAGACATGGCTGCTGCTGCGATTGGTGTGGTGGTTTGCCCGATCCCGCCCGGGCGGGGAAGACTCGATATCGAATCTATTCTTAAGCGGTGTCAGGCGCGTGCAATCATCGTTGAAAATCAAACAGTACAAGGTGATGTGTGCCAGATGATTGAAACGTTACGTCCGCTTATGTTGGCCTTGCGGGTATTGATCTCGGTGGGAGAAGTACGAGATGGTTGGCTTTCTTTCGATGAGCTGCTTAATAAACCCCCGTTACTTTCGTTACCGACGATCTCACCAGACGATCCGGTTCGCTTGTTAGTGTCCTCGGGTACGGAGTCGGAACCCAAGTTGATTGCTTATACGCATAATGCGTTGCTAGGTGGTCGAGGGCAGTTTATGACACAGATTAAAGACGGTAGAGATCGTTTTGTACCGTTATATCTGATGCCTCTTGGCTCGGCATTTGGTTCAACAGCCAGCGCATGCGTTATGGCTTGGCTGGGTGGGACGGTCGTTATATTGCCGAAGTTTAGCGTTGAAGCGGCTTTGGATGCGATAGGGACTTTTCGACCTACGCATATATTGGGTGTCCCCACCATGTTCCAGCGAATAGCGGTAGATCCTCGCTTAGCCAGCTTGGATTTAAGTGATTTGGTCGCATTAGTCAGTGGTGGCGCCTTGATTGATGAGGCAACAATTAATCGTTGTTATGATGCATTCGGCTGTCAGTTCATTAATTTGTATGGATCGGCCGACGGCGTTAATTGTTTTAATGCTCTTACCGATAATCGGCAGCAGGTCGCTCAGACAGTGGGGCAACCTAACCCTGCAATTTGCGATATTCGTATTGTTGATGAGCTCCATCAGCCACTGCCTCAGGGGGAGGTGGGCGAAATTACGGCCCGCGGGCCAATCACTCCGATGCAATATGTTAATTCTCCCGTATTGGATGAAACGTATCGCGATCAACAAGGCTGGGTATACACCGGTGATTTAGGCTGTATTGATGATGACGGCTATCTCAATCTCATGGGGCGTAAAAAAGATGTGATCATCAGAGGGGGGGCCAATATCAGCCCTGCCCAGGTTGAGAAGTTGATCACCTGCCATCCAGACGTGGTTAGCGCTGCTTGCGTGGCAGTCCCGGATCACGACTTAGGTCAAAAGGTCTGTTTATGCCTGTCGTTACGTGATGGCGGGCAGCCTCTTTCATTGAATGATGTTGTCTCTTATTTGCACGATCAAGGTTTAGAGAAACATAAATCACCGGAATATATCAGTCATTTTAGCCAGTTGCCTTTAAGTCCGGCAGGTAAGGTAGATAAAAAAGGGCTAGCCAGTCTTTTGGCGTGTCTGGCTCCTGCACGGAAAGAGACGAGCTTACCTCAGAATAAAATGCGGGGTGTTCAGTCATGACGCGACAGCAAGCGCAATCTAAGAACCCTAAGGACGGGTCTTTAGGCTTGGTGCTTATGCTTGCAATGGCTTTTCCGATGCTGATTTTATATGCAGCAGGGGCATTGGCCCCTTTTATGCTTGCAGATAGTGCGATGGAACCTGAGCTATTGGGGGCATTTACATTGGCCTCATTTGGGGTTGCTGCGATGCTGTCATTTCGAGTCGGACACTGGGTTAAACGCTTAGGGGTGCGCACCGCGTTAATGATGTTATTTGGATCCACAGCGATTGCGTTTACAGCACTTGTGCTGACCGGGCATTGGTTGGGAATGTTGTTGGCTATCTCGGTATGCGGTATCGCTCAAGCACTGGCGAATCCGGCAACAAACCAGGCGATAGCCAGTCAAGTTGTCCTAGAACGTCGCGCTTTTATGGTCGGAATGAAGCAATCAGGGGTTCAGCTATCGGCGTTAGCGGCGGGCACCGTGATGCCTTGGCTTGCTGTCAGTTGGGGATGGCGTGCAGCGTTGGCCGCCGTGATTCCGGTGTGTGTGGTTATGATGTTGGTGGTTGCTTGTCGAAATTGGCAGGGTAATAAGGTTGCCCTGCCGAAACCTCGAACTGCTGCCTTGTCACAACAAGCGCTGATGTTGTTAATGATCATGCAAGGCGGTGTTGGCATTGTACTTGCCGCATTTATCACGCAGGTTCCTGTGTTTGCGTTAGATATTGGTATGACTGCCAGTGAAGCGGCTTTCCTTATTACCGTTTTTGGTTTGATGGGAGCGATATCGCGATTAATTCTCACGCCATTGGCTTGCCGTTGCCGATTAGAAACTGATTTATTGGTGGTGTTGTTAATTATGGCTGGTTTGGCGATTGTCGCGACGTTTACCGCCACAAGCCAGAACGTGTGGTTGTTGTATGCGGGTGTTATTGGCATTGGTAGCACAATAGTTGCGACAAATGCATTGGCGATGGCGATGATTTTACGCCATCACTGTTTTGGTGAGATCCCATTAGCATCAGGACGTGTATCGATGGCCTTTTTTGCGGGCCTTTCATCCGGTTCGCTATTGTTCCAAGGCGTTGTATCTTTGGGCGGGATTGATGCCGGGATGGCATTACTGTTGCTGGTGCTGACTGCTTGTACAATGGCCGTTATACGGTTGCGCAGTCCCATTCTGAGCCTACTCGATGGGGAGTTGGGAGGATGATAAAAACAGATGAGACTGTCCATGACTACCGCTCACTGCTTCATAAATTGGCCAATACGATAGTCGATATTGAGCACAATGTTGGATCGCGTTTTCCGCTTTACCGAATAGCGGATGATCAATTGTTATCTTCCCCGCGATGTGATTGGGTTACGTCATCGCGAGGATCTTGGTTAGCGGGGTTTTGGGTGGGGAGCTGCTGGCTTGCAGGCTATGCAACGGACTCCGAAAGCTTGATCACTTGTGCTCAGCAGCGATGGCAGCAATTGAAGCTAGGCTTTGAAAATGATTCGCTATTTAGAGCGATGAATGCGTGGTACGGGTTGGGTCCGGCTGTGCGACTTCAAGGTGATGAACAGGCTGATGAATTATTACAATATTGTCAGCGCCAGTTAGAAGCTACTTATGCCAGGTGGGGTGGATTTCCATTGGGCTCTACTATGGGAGGCGGCATAGCGGGGAAAAATCGATTGTGTATTGACCCTTGTGCGGCACTCGTTGCGCTTGGAAGTCATGCCGGATGGCAGGATTTGCCACTCAATCATACTCATCTAATTGCCCATCAGTTGATAAATGAGTTCGGGGATGTGTATACGTATAGCGATTATCAGCCCGCCTCTGAATCTAGTTCGCAAGATCAATGGTTCGCCGTGGGAGAGGCGGGGCATTGGCCGAGAGGGCAAAGCTGGGGTGCCTTGGCAATGGTATCAGCCGCTGAATTTTACCCTTCCGATTTTCTTTCTCTTGCTGAGCGATGTTGTCAACGCTGGTGGCAACGTTATGCCGATCAATTACCCGTGATGCCGCCCAACGATGGATCTGTTGTTGATCAGTATGATCCCTCTGCGACGTTGATCAATGCGGTGTCTTTTTTCAAATTAGATCAAGCGCTAGGTGGTAATACTGAATGGTGGGATCGGGGACTATTGCTGCTGCATTCCGTCATCGATAGCCGTTACTTTAAGGATGAAGATGACCGAATTTATTTTATGGGGTGTTGTTATCGTATTTCAGCCAGTCAAACTGACAATACAGAAATGGCATACGGATATTTCTTTCTGCTTCAAGCGTTAATGGTGGCTTCAGGCACTGTTAAGGCGAATCACTTCTAGTAATAAATCGGAGAGTAAAAATGCATCATGACATAGGGATTTGTGTGATTGCACAGTCCCCCGCAGTGAGCCAAGGAATCCAGGATGTTATTGACAGGCTGAGTACCGCGTTAATTCAAGATGAATGGCCCCTTGACCCTTGGCAGCCAGATGCAAATGTTTCCCATTGTGTTCTGTTAGCACATATGCTGAAACAGGCTTGTGACTATCTGGTGTCTCATCAAAAAAAGCAGCAGTTTACGTTTACTGTCCTTACATTTACTTCGCTCGATGAGGCAAGGGCTGCGCTCCAGCCAGAATCGGCAGATAGTATTGATCTCGTGATTGCCGATATTGCCCTGATGGAAGGAAAAAGCGTAGAGCAAAATATCAGCAGTTGCTTCTACGACTTACATGCCTTATCAGCAGGTCGGTTGTCCCCTTATTCATTTGTATTATTGTTACCGCCATCAGCGGTTGGCATAGAGGCCAGATCTGAACTAGGCCAGGTTAATTTAAGTGTGCAGCAAAAAGATCCTGTGATTTGGGAAATGCAGGTACTTAAAAACGTGATGGATCATTTAGACAGTATATATATCAATAAATTGTTGGCACGAACACTGACATCAAAGCCTGTCATCTCAACGCCTGCACAGTATATTTATCGCTATATGGATCACCACTTCCATAATCGTTGGGATTTTCATTACTATATCGGTTCGATGATATCAGGGTTTATTGACTCGATGTTTCGTCTCTGTCAGCACTCAAATGTTCAGTGTGAGAGCGGGGCTAACGAGCACAGTTTAGCGGTGTCAGCATTGTGTGGTTGGCAGCTTTATCAGCGTGGGTATGTGGTTGCGATTACCTCGGGAATGATCGATGAATTCAGAGGGACGTTATATAACTTAAAACGGGCTCATGCCCCCGGAATCATTATCTGCGCGGATAGTGCTGAGAGTAATTGGTTTCCATTCCAGGGAACTATGCATACGGACTATGATGGACGAAAAGCTATCGAGGCAAAAGGGATCCCTTATGTGTATCTTGACGATAAGCTTACGTTAGTCGATAAACTGCCGGAAATTGTTCGGATAATGCAGGATCAGCCCGGGCCAGTTTTTGTGTTTGCAACTCAGCAAGCGCTCGAAACAACATTGCAAATAGGTTTGGATAGTGATGGCATTGAGCCCATAACCACTCAAGAAAAAGCCACTCCATCCTCTGAACTTTCAGCGGTGATGGAACTGATCAATAACTCTCATCGTCGGATCGTATGGCAATGTAGCCATCTTGATAATCAAGAGCGTGAGTTGGTGTACCAGATAGCCGAGCGAGCAGGGATCGCTTTGGTGGATACCATGATATCGCCTGGCTCCGTGTCTGATTATCGTGGCAGAGAGCCCGTTGAAAATTATATTGGCACGTTATCGGTGTATGGTTTTAACCGCAAAGTATTTCAGTATCTCCATCAAGACCAACAATTGGCAGAGCCTGATACACAGAGTGTTTTTTTTCTTAAAAGCAAAGTGGATCAGGCCTCTTCGCCGCTTTCCCCTGGTAAGCTGAAGAATAAGTGCCACATTGTTCAGGTTAATTACAAACCTCATCATATCTCACCTTTTACGGATCTGGCGGTTACCAGCCGTTTATTACCATTTTTACAATCGGTTTCTGAGTTGCTTGATGTGACACCAGAGGTACTGGCCTATCGACGAGCAGAGTTGAAACGTGTTCATGCTAGTCCTGAAACCATGCCTGTTGATTGGCTTCCTCAGCAACCCATGTCGCCCAATTATTTTTATGCGCATTTAAGTGAGCTGCTTCACGATCGGATCCAACATCATGATTATCAATATATTGGCGTATATGACGTAGGTCGTTGTGGTGTAAGCGCCATCAGGAATCTACCCAAAACGGGGTTAGGTTTCTCGGGGTGGTACGGACGAGCTTTAATGGGTGATGCCCTCATGGCGTTACCCTATTTAGCTCGTACAGCGTCACAAAATATATTGGCATTTGTGGGTGATGGTGCAAGGGATTTGGTGCCGAATATTGAACGACAGATAGAGCAGGCATTTTTGCATAACCCACATCGAGATAAGATAAATATTACTGTTTTTTATCTTTGTAATGGGGTGCTGTCGATGATCCAGTCATACATTGATAAACGCAGTGCGACAAATAATATTAAGCAGGTTGCGCTTCTTTCTCGTGATGAGAAACAAAAGGGGGCGACTTCTTCTCCTACTGCTGCATCAAGTCCAAATTTGTCGCCATCTTTACTAGTTAACAAAGATCGTTGGTCTGTTTTTGATGCAAATCGTTGTCTGCAATTGCTAGATACGCCTAAGAAAATTAATTTTATCGATGTGGTGCTATCCCATAACTCAGACGGTGATGGATTGAGCCTGTTGTCTGAAACTGCTTGGCATCGTATTAACGTAGCATAAGGATTTTTAACGTGAAATTTGGTTTTATAGCCCACCCAACATCGGTTGATCTGAAACGCCACACTAAACTGATTGATATCTTTACCCGAACAAGCCGAGAGCAGGCTGGAGGATTTGAATCACGCCATTGGCAGAAGCAAAATTTGGTACCATTTACTCGCTTTGAGAAGGTGGTGAGTGCGACAGGAGCGGAATGCAGTGGCATTGTGCATTATATGCCGTTGACGGCAGAAGAAATGTTGGCTCAGCCGAAAGTTATGACCGAGCGAGTCGTGGCGGGTATTGAGCAACTGAAAACAGAAGGCGCAGAGTTAGTTGGGCTTGGTGGGTTTACTGGGATTGTTGGCCAGCGTGGCATACAAACGGCTAAACATGCCTGCTTGCCAGTGACGACGGGGAATTCTCTGACCGCTTATGTGGCTTATCGTAACTTGCTTGATACGTTAGCTCATCTGAGTTTGGCTGAAGATGGTGCTGAGGTGGCAATTGTTGGCTTCCCTGGATCAATCGCCTTGGTTATTGCCCGTCTGTTATTGCCGCATGGCTTTCGGTTGCATTTGGTACACCGTAATCGACACCCTGGGCCTGAGCAATTAAAAGCTTATATTCCAGATAATTATCAGGGACAAGTTCGGTTCACAAATGACATCAGCGCATGCTATTCATCGGTATCCTTTTATGTGGCGGCGACCTCAACTGGTGGAGTGATCGATCCCGCTCAGCTTAAGCCCGGATCGGTGGTCGTTGATGCGGCTTTACCTCGTGACGTATTGCCACAGTCGACGCCTCGTGATGATATCTTGTTGATCGATGGCGGATTAATTTCAGCCAGTGAGGCAGTGTCGTTTGGCGGTGCACAGCCTGAGTTTGATCCAAAAATGTTTCTCAATGGTTGTTTAGCTGAAACCTTGATTTTAGCCCTTGAAGGGCGCAATGAAACATTTTCGATTGGAAGAGAACTTAATAGTCAACGGGTACTGGAGATTGGCGAAATTGCCGTTCGGCATGGGTTCAGCCCGACGCCCCTGGCGAGTTTGGGCCGCCGGATAAAAGCGCAAGACTGGGTCGCGATTCGTCAACATCATCAACCGAGCCAGCGAGCATCATTGCTACCTTCATCCGATATGGCAACGAAAGAGGAAACGACGGAGCGTTTTAAACAACATATTAATCCGGAAATGGCCAATTTTTACGCCCATAATCACCTTGAACGGGTCTTTGTAAAGGGAGAAGGGGCCACCCTGACTGATACGGAAGGAGTGGATTTTCTGGATTTTGTCGCAGGCTACGGGTGCTTGAATGTTGGTCATAATCATCCGGCGATCAGCGAAGCAATGACCGCTTACTTATCAGCAGCCCAGCCTACTTTTATTCAATATGTTTCCATGCCCTATCAGGCGTCTCTGCTGGCAGAGCATCTGGCCATGATCGCCCCGGGTGACTTATCACGTGTATTTTTAAGTAATTCAGGTACAGAAGCGATTGAGGCGGCGATCAAGTTGGCGTTAGCCGCGTCAGACAAAGGGCAATTGTTGTATTGTGATAATGGCTATCATGGCAAGACATTAGGGGCGCTATCAGTAACCGGGCGAGATAAACATCGTAAGCCGTTCGAGCCATTAATGACGCAATGTGAATCGATACCGTTTGGCGATCTCTCCACATTGGCGGCTCGCCTGGCAACTGGCAATGTTGCGGCTTTTATTCTCGAGCCTATTCAAGGTGAGGGTGGGGTGATCGTGGCGCCAGCGGGATATTTGAAGGCGGTACGTGAGCTGTGTCATCAATATGGCTGCTTGTTGATATTGGATGAAATTCAAACTGGTTTGGGTCGAACAGGGAAAATGTTCTGTTGTGAGTGGGAGCAGGTAGTGCCGGATATTTTAACATTATCGAAATCCCTCTCCGGCGGCATGATGCCGATTGGCGCGACAATTTCAACTGCCAAGGTATGGAATGCGGCCTATGGCAGTGTGGATCGTTTCGCACTTCATACGTCCACATTTGGTGGGGGGAACTTGGCTGCCACGGCAGCATTACGCACTCTGCAGTTGATTGAAGAAGAACAACTTGCGCAACAAGCCGCGTTGATAGGGGCGAAATTAAAGCAAGAGTTACTCGCAATCGCAGAGCAATATCCCTTTATTAAAGCAGTCAGGGGGCAGGGCTTGATGCTGGCGATTGAATTTGAGCAATCATTTAGTGGCAGTGTTGCTGCGACAGTGGATGAGCTGGCACACCGCTTTAGCTGGGATGCTGCAGGAACCTATCATTTACTCTCGGATAAAGCCAAATCACACATCAATGCGGCATTGGGTGAAATTGAGCAAGGCATGGAAGATATGTTTGTACTGCGTTTTGTGACCAAATTGGCTAAGGAGCATCAGGTTCTAACGTTCGTTACGGCCAATAGCAATAAAGTGATGCGGATACAGCCCCCATTGGTGCTGAGCCAAAGAGAAGCTGACCAATTCATTAATGCATTCCGCAGCGTATGCGATGACATGTCAACATTTCAAAATTAACGGGTACCACATTTTCAGAATCAATTGAAAGGATATTATTGATGACACAACTAACACAAGCCCAACAGCAGCTTGTTGAGCTGGCGCGTGAATTCACTAAGCAGCATCTTTTTCCGTTAGAGCAACTTGTGACAGAAAATGGTGAGCTTAGTTTTGATCAAGCAAGGGTAGTGACTGGGTTGGGCAAAGAGGCTGGATTATTTGCGACCAATATTGGTAATGAGTACGGTGGTGTAGGGCTAAGTGTTTTTGAAAACGTGTTGGTGCAAGAGCAGTTGGGTCATGCTAAAGATGTTTTAGTCCGCCGTGCGACAGGGAATATCTATGAGTGTTTAGCACTAGGCACACCTATCCAGCAAGAATCTTATTTGTTACCTGCTGTTAGAGGTGAGCGCTGGTGTTCACTGGCGGTGTCTGAGCCAGAGGCAGGATCGGATGTGATCGCAATAGAAACGTCGGCGAAAAAAACAGATGATGGCTGGTTACTTAATGGTCGCAAAATGTATATCAGTGATGCCGAATATTCTGATTATTTTATTGTGGCGGCGAAAACAGCTCCTGGGCTAGGGGCTAATGGTATCTCACTGTTTTTGGTTGATAAGAATGCGCCGGGTTTTTCGCTTGGCCAGCGTTTCAATATGATGGGTTTTATCGGTACCAGCCATAATGAACTTATTTTCGATAATATTAAGCTCAGTGATGATGCGCTGCTTGGTGATCTGAATAAAGGTTTCCAATTACTGTGTAATACTTTAGGCAAAGCGCGGTTAGCCAAAGTGGCTGCCCGTGGGTTAGGTAAGTGTGTTCGGTTACTGGATTTGATGACTGAGCATGCTAAAACACGACATCAGTTTGAGCAGCCTTTAGTGAGTAATGGCACTATTCAGAATATGTTGGCAGACAGCACGATGGAAATACGGGCGGCGCGGGCGTTACTGTGGGAAACGGCTCGAAGTATGGATAACGGCTTAGCCTGTCGAGAAGAAATATCAATGCTTAAAGTATTAGTGACCGAGCTTTTAGGTAAGGTTGCTGATCATGCCGTACAGATTTTTGGGGCAGCGGGGTGTCATGATGGACACCTGATCGAAAGTTGCTATCGAGATGCTCGTTTGTTTAGGATCATTGATGGTACGTCAGAAGTGCATCGTAATATTCTTGCTAAGTCTTTAGTGAAGAAAGGAGCACTGGCGGTTGTTGATATTTAGGTGATTGGCCAAATAGCGTGAATTGCATGAATTCAGACTGGTCTAACAGTTACCTACTGCCATTGGTGTAAGTAAAAAAGTGCTAAAGATAAACACGACCTAATAGAGCTATGCTGTTAGGTAGTGTTTATCGTTATGATTAGGATCAATCTTTAGCTTGAAGGATCGCTTCAAAGTTTTTCACGTTCCACCCCATTAAAATGCGGTCACCGATTTTGAGTACAGGAACTGATCTAGCCCCTGTGCTGGTAAATTCTTTTCTCCCCCGCGGCGAGCTTACATCAACTGATCTGAACGAGTAGCCTTTTGATTCCATATACCGTTGTGCATCTTTACAGTGTGGGCAGTTTTTTTGAGTGAATAATACGATGCGTTTCATTTTATGTTAACCGTGTACTGATTGTCCTTTTCCAACACTACCTTAACATCTCTATTTCAGCGAACTATTTTATGGAATTAGTGTGCAGAATAGATGCTAACTAAGTGCGGAATATTGATATGGATTTAGCTGGATGCCATCAATTCTGAATGGCGGTTCGATATCGTTGAGTAGATAACAATGATGGTTAATAGAGCGAGTAATAATAATGCAGCCCATACTGGAAGGGTTGGATTTATGTGGTGTAGGCTTGCGCCAAGCAGGGGGCCTGCGGCTAGCCCTAACCCTTTACCGACGGTATTGAGTGAGGCGACATAGGCTTGATTATTTGAATCGGCAGACAGACTGATCAGTGCGAGGTTAGACGGAAAAATTAAGCTCATTGAAAAACCGATGATCGTCATTGCGATGATCATCGCCAAGAAAGAGCTTGCGATAGCTAAACCCATTAACCCAATCATGCCGCCAATTAAGCCGAGAAATAGCCAACGCATTGGATGCTTGACGGAAAAGTAAGATAGTAGCGCTTGCCCTGCAGCCATACAAACCATCGTAGCAGTGAGTAGTGCCCCTCCTCCTTTTAGTGCATCTTGTGGCAGGTAGTTAAATTGGTCTTGAAGTCTGATCGCCGCTGTCTGTTGCAGTAATCCGTAGGATAGCAGAACGCAAAATGTGATCAGTAGATAAGGCCAAATGCGCTTTATGGGCAATGATGTTGAGAGCGGGTTTTTATGTGATGGTTTATGTGGTGCTAGAGCTGTAGGTTTTGTTGTGCTGATGAGTATTGAATCCAGAGGAAGGCGTACACATAGAATGACCATCAATCCGCCAAGAAACACTACAGACAAAGGAAAGAATGTTGTACCTCCTGCCATCGCTAAGCTACCGCCGATTAGGCTTCCAAAACCAAATGTTGCCCCAAGAATCCCCATGCCGGAAACGCGTCGATCTGCCGGTGTGAGCACAGCAATATAAGCTTGAGCGCTGGGCATTAAGCCCGCCACGCCCAGAGATTGAATAATGCGAAGGCTCAGTAATACAGTGAATAGCGTTGTGGTTGACCATAATAAGGTTGGCTGAAGCGCAATGAATGTCCCCGTCAAAAGTAAAAAAAAGGCGGTGATCAGAATACCACTGAATATCGCAGAGCGATGGCCTTGTCTATCAATGCGTTTCCCCCACCATGGTGCAGCCAGCATCATGGTAAAGGCGGATAGTGAAAGCAGAGCTCCAGTTTGTATATCAGTCATGCCTAATTCCCGGCCTGCGACAGGAAAGCTGATCATAAACAGACTGTGGGCAATGACATTGCAGATTAATAGCACCACAAGTGGTAGGAATCGACTCATGGGTGATATAAGTTTAGTAAGCATCAAGAGTTCCCTGACTTAGGTGCTGATTCCGATAGGCGACAGGTGTATTCCCCTCTTGCTGTCGAAAGGTTTGAGTAAAATGGCTGGCGCTGCTGAATCCACATTGAAAGGCAATATCAGTGATACTGTGTGTTTTATCTTTAAGATAAGTTTTGGCTAATGTTAGGCGGTATTCCCTTAGCCAACTGAATACCGTTTTGCCATAGGCTTTTTTAAAATCCCGGTTTAGCCGGGTATGACTCATCCCCACTTGCCGTGCAAGATCATTGAGCGCTGGTGGGCTCGTCAACTCAGAGATCAGAATAGATCGGGCTTTTTCGATGGCATTAATTTGTTGATGATTATTATTTAGTAAAGAGGGAAGTGAGAGCGATTGCGCTAATGGATGAAGCCAGTGAGCAAATAATTCAAGTGTACGGCCTTCTGCTTTAATTCGATCAAATGGAGTGTGTAATGGATTTTCCAGTAAGGGGGCAATCCATTCTTCATTGGCCTGCTGAACAGCAATCTGAGTAACAGGAGAGTCGAAAATACAGTTGAATTTGTTGTCTTGTTCAGAGAAAGCTTGTTTCAACCGTCGGGTTGGGATTTTTAGTACAGCCATTTCATGTTTGATATGTGCTGAACTAAAGCGAAAAAGTGGCTGATGCCGAAGATTAAATAGCCATATTTCACCAGCGTTGATGCAATAGGGTTGGTTGTTGGCAGAGAAACCAAGCTGACTTTGTCCATTGATGCCAAACACCATTAGCGTTGTATCGCTTTGGTAATCAATTTTTGATAGTAAGGGTTGCTCGCTATGATAGTAACTCTTGGTAAAACAGACGTTTTTACAAAGTTGGAAACAGCGGAAATGGTTTTGGTTGTGCTGTTTAGGTAAATAAATATCGTACCAACCCATAGTCTGATAGGCGGAGCGCTGGTGAATAGCGGGAGTGATGTTGTGAATTTGGTAAGCAAGAGGATCTGAGACACTGACTTGCTTGATGATTCCTTGTTGAAATAGCCTGACGTTATTCATTTTGTCTCATAATTGTAATGATTATCATTTACCTGTTAGTGTTAAATATTTGTTTATGACATGCAATGCGTACACGCTAGAGTGATCGAACTTGTCACAGCATGCTTTAGAGTTTTCATACTTATTTGCTTAAAGTGAGAACAAAATCACAGAATGAGGGTGTTTATGTCGAAGTGTGTATTGTTATTTAGATAGTTAAATTGTGATTGGGAAATAAGAGTTGAGCTTTTATTGAATAAAAAAATGATGAAATTTTTTTATTATTACCATTAATTTTTTGTACGGTGAGAGCCAATTATTTGACGATATGATCATTTGGATAATGATTAAACCTAAAACAGGGAAGATGGTGACAAAAAACCGTTACTATGCGCGCCGTGAATACGGCAAAAGTGACTATTGTTGTTGATTGGTGAATAATTTATCTCATTATATTTAAGAGGTATTTTAATATGAATATTGTACCGGATACTTCAAATGATTATTCCAATGTATACTGCCGTTGTAAAACTGGCATTGGAGATAATGCTGGATTTAGCCGTTAAATTAGACTAATTCTAGCAACCAGATCGGGGTTAGCAGACGTCTATTTTACAAAAAAATTAAAATTAGTAGATATCAGTTAACGAGTAACGCTCAGCATGAATAATAAATTACTATTAACGACTTTAGTGACGTTGGCTTTGGTCGGCTGTAAGGATGAACATAATCATCCGATGACCAATCCGGATGTGCCAACAACGCCTCTTGAACCGAGTCAGCCTTTACCGACGCTTCCTGGCGGGGAATTACCAGATATTGGTGTTGACGACCCAATGATTGCGGGTGAATTGTCTTTAGACAGTCATCTGGTATTTGGTGCATCAGTTCAATGTAATAGTCAGCCAGCGAATGCTTTTGAATTTTCGCAACGCGATACCGTTATTTGTCGAAAAGACGATTTAGTCTTAGCGACATTTACTGATGTGTTTGATTATGAAAGCATGGCAGCTCGAACCAATGTCTCACGCCATCGCCTGATGTTAGAAAGTGCCGATGAATTTATTGATGCCCCGTCACAAGCGAAGAATGCTATCTTCTTAATTAAAAATATGGCATTGACCACGGGCGATCAAGTTGAATTAACGTTTACAAGTTCAAAAGATAAATTGAGCTTTGAAAACTTGTACACTAATGATTTAACGATGGACGAAGAGGCTTTTCGTAAGCTGATTTTGGAAGAAGAAGCTAATGATAGCTTGACAGATAAAGCGCCGACAACGCACGTGCCTGATATTGAGCCGGAAGTTTCACCTGGTGCATCGAGCGATCTGAATAGTAGTTTTATCTCTGCAAGTGCAGAAGAAAGCCTGCAATATAAGCCGAAAGAAACGATTTTAAGTAAAGCTGTTTTGACCGACACAAACGGCTTGCCAGTACAAGGTCTATCATACTTTAGTGCTTCTGCTCGTGGAAAAACAAATGCGTTAGGTGAGTTTGAGTTCCTATGGGGTGAAGCTATCAGCTTTGGCGTCGATACTTTCGAGCTAGGTTCAGTGCGTGGTAACCAGACAAGCTTCACATTAGTCGATTTGGGTGAAGAGCAACGTGGACGCAATGCTGAAGCGCTTTTGCATCGCTATGGTAAAGTCGAAAACGGCAGCTTGTTATTAGGTGATAATATTGAAGCCGTGTTTGCCCAATACCCGAACGTGATTAATGAAATCATATCGCTTTCACTGAATGATAAAGATACTGAACTTGAGGTTGGCGGTGGTTTGACTCAAGTTGTTGAAGCTGAATTTGATAAACAATTTAGTCTAGGTTTAGCCGCGAATATTGATCAAGCCATTTGTGGTGGTAGTTGTTCACCAAAACGCTATGAGCGAGCTATTACTTTTCGACAGGCAAAGAATGACTTATCCAACATTCAAGCCGATATAAATAAATTATGGGGTATTGATGAGAATTGGCGTCCGGTAAATCGTTTTCACGTATTCCATGACAGTACTAACTTTTATGGTAGTACTGGTAGTGCGCGTGGGCAGGGCGCAGTCAATATCTCTAATACTGCATTTCCGGTAATGATGGCACGTAACGATAATAATTACTGGTTGTCGTTTGGTGAGAAGAAAGCATGGGACAGCCGTGGCCTAGCTTATATCACGGAAGCTCCGTCAAAAGAGCAACCAGAGCGTGTTGGTGCAAATACTGCAACATTTAACTTGCCATTTATTAGTATCGGTGAGCTTGGTAAAGGTAAAGTCATGGTAATGGGCAATGCCCGTTATAACAGTGTATTGGTGTGCCCAAATGGTTACAGTTGGAATGGTTGGGTGAATAGTGCCACTGGTGAGTGCGGTATCAATACTGATAGTGATGATATGAAGCATTTCTTCCAGAATACGTTCCGTTACCTTACTAACGGTAAAAGTAATTTAACGGTAGGTACGAATATTCCTCATGTTTATTTCAAGCGTCACGGACAAACGGCGGGTAATAATGCGGAATATGTCATTGACCCGGTATTCGGTGTTGATACTACAGAGCAGATGAATAGCTTTGATGGATTGGACCCGTTGACTATGCCTCTGCTAATCATTAATGGTTTTGAGTATAAGATCCATCCAAATGGTAATCATTATTTGTTACCAATGACGGCGGATTTGAATCAGCCGAAGCTAACACAAGAAGATGCGACAGCATTGATTGATTATGTTAGCCGTGGCGGTAGTGTACTCGTCATGGAAGCGATAGAGAACAGTAGCGATATCGGTCCATTAGCGCGTCTGTTGGATAGTGCTGGTATCGCGTTTGGTATGGGAGGGTCTGTTGTGCCTAATGGCAATGGCCCGAGTAATGCGCGTCCGGATAAACCGCATACACATAGCCAATATGGTACTTGGATGATCTCTCGCTACGCGGCGGTGAGTCCAGGAGAGGGAGAGTTACCTAAACTGCCTTACACCATTGACAGCGAAGGCAAAGTGATTTGGGACTTCATTGTTGACAATAAGCCAGACGATAAGCCAAATTTAGAATTAGCTACATGGGTTACAGAGAATGACGCGGGTGAAGTGACGACAAATACAGCTCATATTTCTGAAGCTGATCATTTTGTGAAAGATGCAAAAGGTAATGTTGTTACTCGTGGCGGCGAGCCTGTGATTGATGTGCGTTCATTAGCTAAAGCGAAAGCGCGAATTTTAGATGCTTTTGCTGTGAATGGTAAACGAACTTATCAAGAGTGTAGTGACAGTACGTATCACTATGAGGTGAATTGCTTGGAGTACCGCCCGGGTAATGGTGTTCCTGTTACCGGTGGTATGTATGTTCCGGCATATACTGAACTTAGTTTGGGTGATGCAGAAGCGCGTGCAATGGTTAAGGCTGCCGATTTGGGCACCAATATTGAGCTTTTGTTCCAGCATGAGCGCTACTTCCGTTCCGGAGGTAAGCAAGGTGAGCGCCTGAGCAGTGTGGATCTTAACCGTATTTACCAAAACATGACGGTCTGGCTATGGAATAACCTAGATTATCGTTATGAAGCAGGCAAAGATGATGAATTGGGTTTTGAGCGATTTACGCAGTACCTTAACTGCTACACCAATAACCAGGCTCAAGGTGGGACAGAATGCCCAATAGCGCTAAAAAATCATCTGGTCAGTTTGAATATGGTATACGGTGAAGATGACGCTGATTATATTGGTATGGTTAACCCTAGCTACCCTTTGAATTACATGGAAAAGCCATTGACTCGTTTGATGCTTGGTCGTTCATTCTGGGATTATGATGTAAAGGTTGATGTTCGCCAATTCCCTGGTGAGCCGTCAGGCACTCAGGGTGGCGCTTCGCTAACGCTTGATATGGCGAATTACAGTGCCATGTGGTATGCGGGCAATCGTCAGCCGACAGGACAGTGGGCTGTTGCGCACCAACCATTTACAGTTTCAGTATCGGGAAATGAACTACCAGTAACAGTAACAGTGGCGTTGCACGATGATCTTACTGGCCGTGAAAAGCATGAACTGGGTCTGCGTCGTCCGCCTCGGATGACGAAGAGCATGACTATCGCTAGTGGCACCGAGACAATGACAGTACCTTATGGTGGCTTGATCTATGTTCAGGGCGGTGCGAGTGAAAGTGTCAATATTAGTTTGTCAGGCACAGTGGATGCACCGCTGTTTGATGTGCGAAAAGGCTGGGTTAATCCAATGACATCGCCTGCACCGATTGGTGAAGTGGTATCCAGCAGTTTCGTGTACACCGCACCGAAAAATAACCTTAATGCAAATCGTTATAAAGGGGATTTAGGAACCTTTGCATCTGAACTTGACCAATTTGCAGATGACCTGAATGACTTCTATGCACGTGATGAAGCATTTGGTGGCAGGAATAACCGCAAAGCAACGGACACATCAATGCCAAACAACCGTCATCATTTTGTGAATGATGTGGCGATCAGCATTGGTGCTGCGCACTCAGGTTACCCAGTGATGAATAGCAGTTTCAATGTGAATAGCTCTGACTTGAGTACTACACCTCTTAATGATTGGTTGCTTTGGCATGAAGTGGGCCATAACGCCGCTGAAGCACCATTCAATGTTGAAGGGGCTACGGAAGTTGTGAACAATATCCTTGCGTTGTACATGCAAGATAAATACTTAGGTAAAATGACGCGTGTTGAGCAAGATATCCGTATTGCACCTACATTTGTTGCCACAGAGAACGGTCATGCATGGGCTGCTGGAGGCGCAGGTGAACGTTTAGTGATGTTTGCTCAGCTGAAAGAGTGGGCGGAAACTGAGTTTGATATTACTCAGTGGTATCAAGGTGACGTACCAGCATTTTATGATACGACGACGGCAGGCATGAAAGGTTGGAATATGTTCAAGCTAATGCACCGTTTAACCCGTAATCAATCAGAGGATGCCTTAAACCTGAAAGGCGATAATATGTGCTATGGCCAAAATCTTGAGCAAAGTGATAAGTTGATGGTGTGTGCATCTTATGTTGCTCAGACAGATCTAACTGACTTTTTTGATGCTTGGAATCCAGGTTCAGTCGCTAATATCTACCCAGGTGTTAATACGCCAGTTTATATTCCAGCAATCAGTCAGGCGGGCATGAGAGTTGTTGATGGTATGAATCTCAAAGTACCGTTGCGTGATCCTTTGAAGATAGATTCAATTACGGTTCGCCAGTAACTGACTATCCAAATTAAATAACCGAGCCCTCAGATTTCAACTGAGGGCTTTTTTATTTAGCATCATACAAAGTTAATGAGTATTTCTGAATTAGTGGCATATCTTTCTACAAAATCTGGTTTTTATGGGTGTTTGTATAAACATTTTCTCTCTGTAGTGCGATATATTGTCACTAGTGTTAACTATAAGACATAGGCAAAATAATGACTCAAACAATCAATACCGTGAATGCACCTGCTGCTGTTGGCCCATATGTACAGGGTAAACTGTTTGGTAATATGTTGATGACCTCTGGTCAGCTGCCAATTAATCCGGCAACAGGCACTATGCCAGAAGATGTCGCGGATCAAGCTAAGCAATCGCTAGCAAATGTTGAGGCTATTGTGAACGAAGCGGGCATGACAAAAGCGAACATCGTTAAAGCAACTGTATTTGTGAAAGACCTTAACGATTTCGCGACAGTGAATGCGGTATATGCTGAATTTTTTGGTGACGATTGCCCAGCGCGCAGCTGTGTGGAAGTCGCTCGCCTACCTCTTGATGCGAAAGTTGAAATTGAAGTGATTGCTGCAAAGTAATCTGAGTTCGTTATCGTACGTTGAATAATGCGATCGAAAATTCAGAATCGGCCACAACCTACGTTGTGGCCTTTTTTCTTGCGTCAGTCAACAGTTGCTAGCCCTGCATCTCTTTAACATTGGGTTGCTGCTTGCCTTGCGACGAGGTTTCAAACAACAGGTGTTGAATGATTTGCTTCGTCGAATCATCCGGTTTCATGGAGAAAGCGCGGCGATAAGCTATATTTGCTTGGAATTGTTTGCCTTCAGCTTCAGCTATTTTTCCCGCAATGATATTACTTAAACAAGATTCACGAATAGCAACGGCTTTAGCTAAGTAATCCTTTGTGATTTGTAAGTTGTCTTTTGAAAAATGGCGTATTGCAAGGGCTTCGTAGTAAATGGGTGGGTGAATAGGGTGGTTAATATCGAGCATTGCCTGGTACATAGTTTGGTATTCATCCATGCTTATACTATTTGGTTGGAGCTCCATCAACATATTAGCGGCAATCAATCGCTCAGCAGCGGCAATTTCAAAGGATGGGTTGATCCGTAGCACTTCATCATACAGTTTTATTGCGTTATACAGTGATCGTGGTGTAATAGTGTTAGAGGCATAATGTGCTTGATACATTAAGTTTAAGCGCTCACTATCCGTTGGATAGTGTTTGTCGAGTTCGGCAATGATTGCGTGATCAAACGGATTTTCCATTTTAGATTCAATATCCGTTAATATTTTTTTTGCTGCTTGTGTTAGCGCTTCGCCATCAAGCGGGTATTGATGTTCAAATATGCGCTCTTTATTGATATTATCATCAAGGTAAAACATCAGTACAGGTTTGCCATTTAATTCAAAAACGTCCCCCGATATGATTAATGCGGCATTATTTGAAAAATCATTGTTATCATCATAAATTAAAGAAGAGCGATAATGTCCTTGTTGATTAATGCGGTAATTGATCAGATCACTCAGACCAAAAGCCAAGTGTTGATACTCTTCTGGGCTCGAGAAGGTAATAAAAGCCACTTTATACAAGTTTACATCATTGGTCTTTGGGGTATGTGAAACCCAAAGAGAAGCCGCCAGAGTAGAAATTACCGCAATGATCAGTACCGCTAATAATGAGTATAAAATAAAGGTTTTTGGCTTAGCGGCTACCGTTGCTGTAGGTGGTACAGCAACTTCATTGGTACTGGTATGGCAGGGGACTTTTTGTACATCAGCATCTAAAACGTATCCAGCTTTTGGCCGTGTTTTCACTAATTTTTTATAATCAGGATGAATTTCCCCTAATGCTCGGCGTAAATCACTGATCGCCTGCGTGAGGGAGTGGTCACTGACATAATCACGACGCCATACTTCAGAAATAATCTTATCTCGTGATAAGGTTTCTTTGGGGTGTTGAGCCAATAATTCAAACAGTTGTGATGTTCGATGATTGAGGGTGATGCTTTTTTCAGCTTGTTTGATTGTGCGTTCATTAGAATCAAACACAAAATCGTGAATAAAGAACATAGCTAAATTCCTTTCTCAAATAACGTTCCAAAGGCGTGCTCAGTTCCTACAGAATAAGAAAAATACATTTTGTTTTCATCGATGAGTGCAATAGAGGCCATAAGAAAATGTCCCATAATTGGAATGTCTAGAGTGTCTTTTTCTCTCAATTGCTCTAACCAAATAGTTTTTCGTTCTTTTACCGAAAAAAGCACTGTATTACCTGAGTGCTCTATGTAATCTAAATCTAATTTGAAGGCAAATTTTGACTTGTTTTCAGATTCAGCGATCAATGATAAGACAATCTTCTTTTCTTGAATTAACGCATTGATATCGTATTTTAATTGTCCTGTTGACGTCGTCAGTTCCGATTGTCCATTCCAGACGCCTTGTATTTCATTGAGAGGCGTTGATGTACGGTGATGAAAGTTTAGTCCTCCTAAGAAAAAACAAATGGCTGAAAAACTGATAATAAGGCTAACTTTTATAGAATGTTTTTGCATCGCATCACCTTATTGTTGTACTCGCAATATCGATAACCGATCTCCGTATGTTCGATGTATGTGGTTACTTTAGGGCTAGCATGAGCAGTAAAGCGAGCTTTCTCTATCGCTGATGGTGCAAACATATACACAATTTTACCATCAATCTCAGTAGGTCCTGGTAAGGAAGGAATCCCAACTTGAGATCCTAAGTAGAAAGCGATAAAACCGACGAGAAGCCAACTCAATACAATGGGTAAATAGATAAAGCGTTGACGTTTACTCTGGCGGATGTTGATATTTTTATAAGCAATAAAAGTGGGACTTGCGCCAAGAATATAGCCCGTTTTGGGAATGGTGCGGATTAAGGTTCTTTCAGTGTCATTGAGATCATCACGTAAGGTTTTAATCGCTTGATTTATGGTTGAGTCAGTAACGTATGAATTATTCCAAAGCGTACACTGGATAACATCACGCGTAGCGGCATGTGGGTGTTGTTTTACCAAAATATGCAGCAGTTCATTTTCCCTTCCTTTTAACATAATTCGTTGATTGGATTTGACCACAACGCCTTCTGTGGGGGAATAGAGAAAATCATCGAATTGATAATGATCACTTTGTAATCCATGCATCATTCGTCATCCAATTTTTTCAAACAATGGTAAGACTCATTATTTTATATATCTATCAAGAATATGTCGTTGCGAAGGGTCACACTCTTTGTGCGTTTGAGGTTTTTTTGAGGTTTTGGTATCTCTTGAGGAGATAAATTCATTTTTTTACAGATAGTTAGAAGTATCAGAATGAATAAAAATGTCGATATGATTTTTATTTGAGGTATCTGAATTAGCGATCTTGCATTGTATTTCCAAGCGAAAACGGAGGTGGCTGCTCGATGAGTGAGCCGGTACATAGAGAGAAACGGCCTTTGGATTCAATCTCGTTAGAGACATTCTTGGAGATACAAAATGAAAACGACAAGGAGTGTATTAGGTATCAGTTTACTTCTTTTATCCCACAGCGCAGCGGCGATAGAAGTGGCACAAATTGATACCGCGACCCTTCAGTTTGGTGGATGGATTGCAACAGAGTACAGTCATAATCTGGATGATAGCCCGTATGATTTAGGTTTTAACTCAAGTGCATCTCGGCTTTTCTTTGCGGGTGAAAATAGAATCAGTGATGATCTTATTGCCTATGGAAAATTGGAATATGCCATTGCATTTAGTGATATTGAAGATAATGAGTTTAAGACTCGTCTAGGTTATATCGGTTTACGGGGACAATACGGTGCCATTGAAGCGGGTAAAGTTTGGTCGCCGTTTTATGACATTGCCATGTATTCCGATACGACATTCAGCAATAAAGATACCGCGACAGGAGCATTCTTCGCACCAGCATCGGAAGTGGGTGGTTTTGGCCGCGCTGATAATTCAGTGAAATACACGAATTTATTTCCACTTGGTAGTGGTCTCGTATTAGTTGGAGCAATAGTCGGGGACCAAAATGATCAGGCGATCACTGACACAATCTCGGTTAGTACCACTTATGGTGCATCGCTTCGTTATTCTCAAGGTGGTCTACAGTTTGGTGTCGCTCACCAAGTCGCGAATGCGGATGGACTCGCCAATGGTGATGATGCCATTAGCGCTACCATTATGGGGGCGATGTATAACAATAAGTACATCATGATCGGGGGGAACTACACCTTTGGTAACAATAACCAAAAAGATTTTGGTATGTCTCCGGTCTCTTCTGACATGGTTGATTCAACCGGTATTGAAGTGTTTGCTCACTATCGTTTTTCCGAGAGTTGGAAGGCGTATGCTGGTTATAACGGCTTAACAACGGAAAATGACAACTACACTACGAAATTCGCCAATGTCGGTGTACTCACGAATTTCGACCAGAAATTGGCAATCTATTCTGAATATCGCATTGATATCGACACAACCAATAACAGCTTATTTGTAGGTGATGCTCTATCTATTGGCATTATCTATTTCTTCTCTGATTACCCTCAATACTTTTAATGGATGGCAGGATTTTATTATGGATATGACAATCAATAATGAAAAAAAAGCAGGCTTAGCCGTATGGTTACCTTTATGGGTGGTTTGCTTTGCACAGGTTGGTACTTCGGGCGATAACTCCGTGTTATCGATGTCGACCAATGAATTTATTAGTCAACTTAATGCTTCAATGAATCAAGTTCAATTAGCAAACATTGTTTACAGCTTATTAGCTGGGGCGCTAATGGTATTTGGCGGCATGATGGGTATTGCGAAAGGCTTTAAGAAAGTCTTTATGACCGGTGCTGCGTTATGTGCTGCAGGTGAAGCGTTAGCTGTTGTTTCGCCGAATATGGACATTTTAATTTGGGGGGCACGATCGCTAACTGGATTGGGTGCAGCACTCATGATCCCATCAGTGCTTGGGATCATTGTTTCCCTGTACGAGGGGAAAGATCGAGCTGTTGCCTTTGGTGGCGTCGGCGCGGCGACAGGGGTTGCTGCCGTTGTTATGCCAATAGGCGCGGGGATTATTATGGATGCCTCTGGCTATCAGGCGGCATTCTCAACCATGTCTGGTTGGTTTGTGATTGTGCTTGTAGCGGCATGGAAATTTATTCCAGAGATCAAACCGGCACAAATGCGTGTGGATTATGTGGGAACGGTTGCTGCGTCAATGGGTCTACTTGCCTTCATCATCGGTTGTTCAAAGGTGTCTGAGTGGGGGTTGATTGAGCCATTAGTGGCACCGTTTACCGTGTTTGGTATGTCACCAGCGCTACCTCTTGCGCTGGCGGGTATCGCCATTCTTGTTATTACCATGGTCATCGAAAAAAACATTGAAACTAAGCATGGCGCGGCACTGATACCTCAATCCTTTATTAAAACACGTCAAGTACGTAATGGTTTGTATGTAACAGGATTGATTTTCGCTGTATTTGGCGCCGCTTTCTTCGTGACCCTGTCTTGGATCATGGTTGTAGCAGGTAAAGGCGGGGCTGCAACTGGTGTCGCAATGGCTATTATGGCTGGTCCTATGATTGTACTGTCATTAGGGATTCCAAAAAAATTCAGTCATTTATCACCACGAATGGTCGTTATAGGATCAACGGCGGCGGTATGTTTCGGTGCTTTATCAATGGCTTACTCCTTGCAGCCTGATGGATTCACCCCTGTCCTAATGTACTTAGGTTTGGTGCTACTGGGGTGTGGTCAAGGTGGTTATGCTTCTCAGTCTGCAATGATTGTCGCATCGGCGTTAAACCCTCGTGATGCGGCGCAATCTGGTGGTATTCAATGCTCAACGCGTAACGTTTGGCAGGCTGCGGGTGTGGCAATCATTGGTGCGGTGCTGCTCTTTAGTTCAACCGCACTCTATAAGTCAGAAATTGAAGCCAGCACGGTTGCACCAGTAGTTAAACAATATGTAGCTGAAACGCCAATTCATGGATTTATGGCGAACCAAGCCATGCTTGATCAGTTAACAGCGGTTGGTGCAACTGAGTCACAAGCCCAAGAAGCATTAGTTATTTATAAAGATATTCGTATCGAGTCTGCGCAATACGCGTTCTGGTCACTAATCTTGTTTGTCTTACTGCATATTCCGGGCTTTATGGGTATTCCAACGCAAGGTTGGACTCAAAAACCGTAATGTGACTAATACAGCGTTAAACAAAATAATACTTAATAAACTCGCTGCCTTAATAAAGGTAGCGACCCCCTACAAATAATAGAAGAGATGAATTATGAAATTTCAAACTATCTCAATGCGTCTTATTGATACTCGCGTACCTGTCACTCTTTTTGAAGCGAAAAAAGTGATCACTATGAACCCAGAGCAACCAGAAGCAGAAACGGTTGCGGTTCAAAATGGCATTATTGTAGGTGTCGGATCGAATGAACAACTTCGCCAGGTACTTCGTGCACACCGTGTTGAAGTTGAAACAAACAGTACATTTGCGAATCACTATATGTATGCTGGATTTGCCGAACACCACATGCATCCGCATATTTTAGGGGCTTATCTGAAAGATTCACATTATTTGGGCTATGTTGATCGCAAAGCTGCTGATGGTTCAATATTGAAAGGAACGCAGTCAGTTGAGCAACTAAAATCTCGCTTGGCTGAGTTGATTGAACAAGATCGTGAGCGTTTATCCTCAAGCTCTGAGCAGTGGCTAAATTGCTGGGGTTTTGATCCACTATTGCTATCTGGCGCAGACGTGACCCGTAATGTGTTAGATGAAGTCAGTACTGAATTTCCGATTTGTTTAGGTCATGCTTCTGGCCATGTCATCAATATCAACTCGGTTGCTATTGAGCTGTGTGGTTATGAAAATATGGCGGAAGATCCTAACTTATTCCGTTATGACAATGGTCAGGTAAACGGCACCGTTGCCGAGCCACCACTGATGCAATTTGCTTTTGAAAAAGGTGCAGCCAAGATGGATTTCTCACCAGAAGGAATTCTTGAAGCGGGTGAAATAGCCACCAAAGTGGCACGCATTAATGGCTGTACGTCAGTGACCGATAAAGGCACAAACTTCCCATTAACCCCAGGTAATGTCGCGGCTCAGGGCTGGATTACTGGTCAGCAGCAGGGGCGGTTACACACTCGTGTCATTATGGAACCTTGGTACACAGGTATAGACCGTTGGGTGTATGGCGACAAAACGGGTTGGGATGCCATTCATGCTGTTCGCGAAGAGAGAAATCCCTATCTTACGATTGGTAATTTCAAAATGCTGACAGATGGTTCGATACAAGGTTTCACCGCTAACTTACTACCTGATCAGCACTACATCACAGAAGGTAAACCTAACGGCCACCTTCTGATGACCGAAGAGAATCTCATCAAGCAGATCCAAACGGGTGAAGAGCATGGGATGTCTTGCTCTATCCACACCAATGGTAATGGCGCGACAGAATTAGCGATTCAAGCGATTGAAAAAATTCGTGAACAAAATCCTAACTGTGGATTCCGCCATTCATTAGAGCATTGCCAGTTAGCGACTGAAAACCAGTTCTATCGCATGAAGAAAGCCGGTATTACCCCTAACTTATTCACCAACCATTTGTATTATTGGGGAGATGTACATGCCAAATATACTGTGGGTGAGCATGGCGTTCGACGCATGGATGCATGTCGTTCAGCGACCAATCACGGATTAATGCACGGTGTACACTCTGACGATATGGTAACGGAAGTGAGCCCATTATTCTCAGCGTGGTGTGCAGTTAATCGTAAATCACTGAGTGGCAAAGTGTATGGTGAAGACCAATGCCTAACCGTGGCAGAAGCTATGCGTGTCATTACCTATAATCATGCGTGGCTTGCACATCAGGAAGATGTACGTGGTTCAATTGAAACGGGGAAATGGGCAGATTTTACCATTCTGGAAGAGGAGGCCACTGAAGAGAAGCGTGAAACGCTGAAGGATATCCGTATTGTTGGCACCGTGATTGGTGGTGATGATATTTTCCTAAACTAATTGGAGGGCGGGAAGGCAGCTCCACCTTCCCGCACATATCATTATGGATTCAATCAGAACATCACTCAAGCAAGTCGAAGTTTGGTACCTATTTATGATAGTTCTTGGTGCCTTTAACGTTGGCTTTTGCATTATGTTGGTACCCCAATACGTCGTGGCCCAGTTTGATAATGGACTTGTTGCTCTTGGTATTATTATGTCTGCTTGGACGGCGGGGCCGCTAATTGGCCCGTTAATGTCAAAGTATATAGATCAATTTGGCTCGCCAAGATATTGGATTTCAAGCTTATTACTTATCAACAGTCTGCTTGCTTTTTCGGTACAGTTTTGTACCACTATTCCGTTGTTATTCATGAATCTGCTCGCGCAAGGTCTGATCTATGCCGTGGGTTATTCCATTTTAAATTTATTGATAGTCAGGCGATTTGAAGAATCGGAATGGCACGGAAGGACAGGGATGCTGATCGCCGCTTTTATTATTGGCGAAGTCATTGGATTTGGGATTGCAGGACGTATTACGGATCCGGTAGCAGGTATCGCATTTGGTGGTTACATGATGTTGGCCAGTAGTGCTTTGGCCTTGGTGTTGGTACCGAGTTTCCAGTTTATTGTAAGAAAAAACCCCGCAGATTACCGTGAATCTCATCGAGTGAGCAAATTGTTATGTTCCCCGTTCGGTATTATGGCAGTAGGCTGGGGCTTATTGTGTTTTGCTGCGCAGATCTTATTTCTGCCATTCCCCGTATTAATGCGAGAAGTCTTTCTTATTGACCCCGAATTGTCTAGCTCAGTAGTCAGCATTAGTGGGATTATTGCGCTGACCTTTTATCCGATTGTTGGCAAGCTTACCGAGAGATTTGGAGCCGATAATGTCTTAATCAATGCAAGTGCAGTTAAGACGATGGTCTTTATTATTCTTAGCTACTGTGCGTTAAATTATGTCCCGTCACTTGCTGTTGTGGTGCTTGCGATGATTTTTATCAATCGTTGTACATGGCCATTTATGATGGCAAGTTCACAAATTCAAGCCGCTCAACTATCTAATGGTTGCGCAAAATCGATGGCGTTAACGGTTTTTATGGCCATTGCCGGTATCGGTAATTTTATGTCTGGTGTCGTGAATTCGGTGGTAACAGCAACATGGGGAATGGAATTTGTACCCACTGTTGCGGCTGTAACTGGATCCATTGGCGTGGTGTTATTAGTCGGTAATAAATACCGCGAATACCGTTATGACAACCATATAGAACAGCAGAAACATTACCCTTAATAAGGAAATTAATATGTCAAAACATGATAAAGCAGTCCTCGCGGGAGTGCTGGTCTTCCTCGCACCATTTTTTCTGATCCCAAGTGTGTATAACGGGTTCGTTAATGTAACCAATGAGCATGCATTTATAATGTCAGGGGTGAAGTTCGCGATTCTTGCGACATTCGGTGAAGTTCTTGGCCAGAGAATCCGTATCGGATCATGGTCGCTTACAGGGTTTGGGGTGATTCCTAAAATGGTTGTCTGGTTTATTTTGGGGACAATGATAAAAGCCGCATTTGTGATCTTTTCTGTTGGTGATCCTGTTTTATTAAAAAAGTTTATTGATTCACCGAGTCCATTGGTTATCGCATTTTCAATAAGTATGGGGTTAAATTTGATTTTTGCTCCAATATTCATGACATTGCATAAGATTACCGATTTACATATTGCGGATCATAAAGGGGCTCTGGTTGCATTGATTAAGCCGATTAATATGGCACAAAAATTTAGTCAAATTGATTGGCAAGTACAGTATGGTTTCGTGTTTAAGAAAAGTATTCCATTTTTCTGGATCCCTGCCCATACCATCACATTCATGTTGCCGTCAAATTTTCAAGTGTTATTTGCTGCCAGTTTAGGTGTGGCATTGGGTGTGATCCTTGCCATTGCTGGCGGACAAAATAAACCCCAAAAGTTGGACGTGAAGCCAGAAACAGAAGTAGCAGCATAAACATTAAATAGCCGTTAATGATGTAAATCATTATGCGGCTTTTGTTGTTTGTAGTGTTATTAAATATAGGTCGTAGCGGCAAGTAGTATCTATTTTAATTAACCTTTGCATAGCGCTGATGACATCTGAACTTTTTTAATGTTAATCAATACGGTTTATTGTGTGTTAAATACAAGGTCCCCGTGAAAACATGTTGTTATAAAAATAACAATTGCATTTAAACCATCATGTTGAAAAATAAAGAATTATTTTGAATCTTGATGCACATATGTGATGTATAACTGGTTATTTAGTTTGCAAACAAATTATTATTTGCGCAGTTAATGTTAGTATTGTCATCAAGGAGTTGGATGTGTTTTTTATCGAGTTTTTTATTGTCCTCGGTTGTATTTTAATTGGAGCCCGAATTGGCGGGATAGGTTTAGGTGTGCTGGGTGGTGTTGGTCTGGCCATTCTAAGTTTCATGTTTGGTTTAAAACCAACCAGTCCACCCATTGATGTAATGCTTATGATCATGGCGGTTGTTGCAGCCGCTGCGGCAATGCAAGCCTCAGGTGGTTTAGATTACCTGATCAAGATAGCGTCTAATATTCTGCGTAAAAACCCTCGACATATCACTTTTATTGCGCCTTTAGTCACGTATATCTTTACATTTTTAGCTGGTACTGGTCACGTTGCGTATTCTGTACTACCTGTTATTGCTGAAGTGAGCCGTCGCAGTGGTATTCGCCCTGAGCGTCCGCTGGGTATGGCCGTTATTGCATCTCAGTTTGCAATCGTAGCAAGTCCAATTGCTGCGGCGGTGGTTGCATTGGTGGCATTCTTAGAGCCTCAAGGCATCACACTTGCAGACGTATTATTGGTAACGATTCCTGGTACTTTCCTCGGTCTTGCTGCGGCATGTCTGATCGTTAACAAACTAGGTAAAGAGTTAAAAGACGATCCTGAGTATCAACGTCGTATGGAAGATCCTGCATTCCGTAAGGAAATGGAAGCAGAAGTTCAAGTTGACGAGCTTGTGATTAAACCTCAAGCAAAAACAGCGGTTGGTCTATTCTTATTTGGTGCTTTAGCTGTGGTTGTTATGGGGGCTTTCCCGGTATTGCGTCCTAACTTTGATGGCTCACCGATGGGGATGGCGCATACGATTGAAATTATCATGCTGGCCGTTGGTGCACTGATCATCATGATCTGCAAACCTGATGGCAATGAGATCACTCAAGGTTCTGTATTTCATGCTGGTATGCGTGCAATCGTAGCGATTTTTGGTATCGCTTGGTTGGGTGATACATTCATTGCGGGTCACGATGCAATGGTGAAAGAAGCGGTATCTGGCATGGTTGAAGTTGCGCCATGGACGTTCGCATTCGCACTCTTTGGTCTATCTGTGATGGTAAATAGCCAAGGTGCTACTACAGCGGTACTTGTACCTGTAGGTATTATGCTGGGTCTTCCACCTGAAGTGATTATTGCAACATTCGTTGCGGTAAATGGATACTTCTTTATCCCTAACTACGGTCCAATCATTGCTTCAATCGACTTTGACCGTACAGGCACGACGAAGATTGGTAAGTATATCTTTAACCATAGCTTTATGTTGCCTGGTTTATTGAGCATGGTCTTTAGTATTATCTTCGGCTTTATATTTGCTGGTATTGTTTTATAACAACATTATCAACTTATAAATAAAAACCCCCGGTTGAGGTCACTTTTCCGGGGTTTTTTTATACATTTTGCAGTCTTAAAGTAATATTCTTATTAGCGATAATAAAAGGCGATGTTTATCGATCTCGTCATCTCTTGCAGATAATCATATTTCTACTAGATGTTTGCAATTTTCATTATGTGCAATTGAGATTCTTACAGTGAAATAAAGTAGCAAAGCTACAGGATGCAATTATGTATGATAGGAACAAATATGGTTAAAAAATTGATAGCGGGAACGTTGCTGCTAGCTACTCACGGGGCGTATGCCGATTTTAATTTGATTGCTTTGGGGAGTAAAGGTGGTATTCAAGATGGTAATTTGACTGCCTTTATGATGAAGAGTGAGGCCGACAATGACTATATCATGCTTGATGCTGGTGCGCTTGTGAGTGGTCTTATTGCTGCCGAGAATAAGGCGCTAGCGTCGATTGTTGTTCCTGACGGATCACCGTATACCAAGGTTGGGTATGTGCTGAGAGAGAGAATAAAAGGCTATTTTATAAGTCATGCACATTTGGATCATTTAGCGGGAATGGTGATTGCGTCACCTGACGATAGCAGTAAACCTATCTATAGCCTGGCGTCGGTTAACCAGTCTATTAGTGACAATTATTTTAATTGGGAATCATGGCCAAATTTCGCCAATGAGGGTGAAGGTTTACACATAAAAAAATATATCTTCACCGATCTTACTCCTAATCATTGGGCACCAGTTGCCCATACTTCGTTACAAGTGCTGGCTTTACCACTTGCGCATTCCGGCATGGAGTCCACGGCTTTTGTTTTCAAAAACAGCATGGGTGAAGTTATGGCTTATTTGGGCGATACAGGGCCAGATAAAGTTGAGAAAAGTAATAATTTAGACGTTCTGTGGACAGTGTTGGCTAAATACGCAAAAAAAGGGAAGTTAGCCGGAATTGTTATTGAAGTATCTTACGATAACAGTGTGCCAGATTCCGCATTGTATGGTCATCTTACTCCACATTGGTTGTTGGAAGAGCTATCTGTGTTGGCCGTTAAATCAGGTGGCAGTCATGCGCTGAAGGGACTGAATGTGGTCGTAAGCCATATTAAGTACAGCCTGAAAAAAGGAGAACGGCCTGAGCAAGTGATCGTAAAACAACTTGCGGAAGGAAATCAGCTTGGTGTGAACTTTATATTTCCAAAGCAAGGTGATGGCTATCGGTTAGAAGCTGCTGCCCGCGAGTAAATTCAAGTCCAATAGCGGCATGGTAGAAAATGAAAGCCCGCTTAGGTACTGAGCGGGCTTTGACTATATAAAAATTCTATTGGCAATAGAGTGAAAAGGACAAAACTGCCTAAAACAGAATTTAGTCAGTAGTGAGAATAACGACCAGTCTTAACTTGAGGCTAAAAGGATTTACGTTACGCCTGTTCATTTGACTAAACAAGGCTCAATTATGAAATTTCAAGTTGAACTATAGAGTGTTGTCGCGCAGTGAAAGTGGCGTAGATTGAAAGCCATCCAATGAATTAAATTAAACAAAGGAATTCATGATGAGCGATAAATCTCAAAAAACAGCTGAATTTGAACATGAAAAAATGGAACGTCGTTATGGCGAAGAGGTAGAGCATAAGCATAATCAAGATCATCACGAATACCGCGAACACGAGAAAAGCCATCCCCACCTTCAACATGGAGGTAGCCCTGAAGGTCATAAACACCCACAGCAAACACACCACCACCATGAACATGATGAGCTACGCCATCATAAAGTCAAAGAGCACGATCATAAAGAACCATCTCGTCAACATCATAAGACAGGTCATCGTGAATAGATAATATTGCTAAGGTTATTACAGAGAATACATTTTATTACTTGCTGTTAGCAATTGGAATATTATATATACATAACGTCCAGGAATGATTCATTGTAATAATACTTGTAATATAATTCTATCATATATAAGCCAGTTGGTTTTCCAACTGGCTTTCGTTTGTTTATTCCTAATATAAACTGATCACAACGAACGCCACTAATCCGTATGCATATTAATTGCAAGTCTTATATGTCTGATATCGATATTCTTAAGTGAAATAGTGGCATGCCGCACACAAATACTAATAAAATTAGTATGTTGCAAGGTGATTGTGTATGGTATTGCGAGCCAACAGGTATCGCTCCATTGCTATGCAATAAGATGAGTGAAGCAGAGTTACTCTGATTGATATAAAACCAAATATAATAAGTTAATTAAATATTAAACACACTGAGTTGGATTGTAGAGCTTATTCGTATTTCAAGAAAGTAAACAGTCTTATCATAGGTTTTGATTTTGTTTTTTCTGTAAAAAATAATAATTAATTTTGTTGAAAATAATTAACATGTTATTGGGCTATTTGTTCTAGAACGTTTTGGATAATAAGTGATCTTAGTGATCAACCCTGGGAGAGGGATATGCTTAAGAAAATTACGCTGTATTTTGTATTGACATTAACTATCTTAATATCAATAAGTTGTGTTGTTAGCTATCGCTATCTTGAGTCGTGGAAAGAGACCAATGTAGTCAGTGAAAATACAGCGGTGGTGAATACACTGACTTCTGCATTGGAGAGTACATTATCAAATTCAGCCAATAGTGTTAATGCATTGGCAAAGACATTTGCAAAATTCGAATTTAATGATGAAACACTTAAGATAATGAAGGCCATTGTTAGAGAGTCCAAGGGAAAGTATATGGGCATCTATTTTAGTAAGCCAGATGGCGAAACATTTACTTATTCAAAAGATCTTAGTGGAATAATGCCTAATTTTAATGCTAAAGAAAAGCAGCGAGAATGGTTTATTGTGCCAATGTCGGGTAAAAATATTATTTCATCGCCCTATATTAGTTCAACGGGAGAAACGATTATCAGTGTGGCATCACCAATAAGAAATGATACCGGGAAAGTGATTGGTGTACTTAGTATTGATGTTGATATCACTAAAGATTTGACAAGTACTCATATGGAATTTGCAATCACATCGAAAGATGGCCATGTTTTATTTGTTGATAAATCGAGTGCAGCATGGAAAGGGCAAAATATATATTCTTTGATGCCAGAATATATAAATGTTAAAGAAAAACCTTATTCATATAAAAATACAGAAGGTGATTATTTTAGTGTTTCTAAGCAAGATTATAATAATCAATATGATATCTTTGCATTTACAGAGCAGAACGCAACGATAGAAAATAGAAATACCATGCTCGCCATGTTTGTTCTTATTCTACTTTCAGTTGGGATTATTCAAGCATTAGTTGTTTTCTATATTGTAAGGAAAGAAATTAATCTTAACTTAGGCGATGAACCTGAAGAGCTGGCATCAAAAATCGAACAGTTTGCCGATGGAAATATTTCATCAGTCAAGTTCTCAGCAACAGGTTTAGTGTCTCAGTCATTGATCAATATGCAAACAAGTATCAAGGCTATTACCGAAACAACGGCGCAAGTGACAGACTCTTTGTTGGTTAATCAATCTCGTATTGAATCAATCATCCAAGATAATAAAAATAACGCTCAAAATGAGTTTTTAGATGTAGAACAAGTGGCGGCAGCAATTGCTGAACTCTCTTCAACCGCGTCAGATGTCGCGCATAATGCAGCTCAAGCTGATACACAGGCTTCTGAAGTACTCAATGTTGTAGCTGTAGGATCAGAAACACTACAACGCTCTGAAGCAATAGCAATTCAAGTTAATGATTCTATTAATGAATCTGCACTTATTGTGAGTGAATTGCGCCAGTACAGTGATAAAATTAGTACCGTGGTTGACGTGATTACATCAATATCCGAGCAGACAAACTTGCTGGCATTGAATGCTGCAATTGAAGCAGCGAGAGCGGGTGAGCAAGGGCGAGGCTTTGCGGTTGTTGCTGATGAAGTGAGATCACTGGCTGCAAAAACACAACAATCGACGGTAGATATTCAGGCGATTATTTCTCAGCTTCAGGAGCAATCAAAAATAGCTGATGAGTTTATGATTAATAATTCAAATTTAGTTGAAGAGTCACATAAAATGTCACAAGAAATCTCAGTGGCATTTAAAGGTATTGTGGACAAAGTTGAAGCAATGTCGGATATAAATACTTTAGTGGCAACGGCTTCAGAAGAGCAGTCATCAGTGACATTGGATGTTTCTAGACGTGTTGAAAACATCAATCAGACTGTACAAGTTAGCCTGAATAATGCGAATGCTATTAGCGATGTCAATATTGAAATTTCAAAACAGATTGAAGCAGTTCAACAAGAGATGTCTTATTTTAAAATAGATCAACACAACAATTAAACATTTAATAATTTTAAATTATACTCGTTACAAATTGGCTTAATATGAGAACTCATCACTACGTGCGATGAGTTCTTTTTGTAATATAATTCAGTTATCTTCAGATGTTCGTTTCAGCGAGAAGTCAATACCTGAATAATAAAAGCCAGCTCTTTGGGAGTGATTCAGCACAATGACTTCGGTGTCAAATTCCCTGGAAAGGGACCGTTATTCCTTTAGATATTTTCCTAAAATTGCATGCGCTGAGTTCACTTTCAATCCTCCCTTTTGAGATTATTTAGGTCGAGGCCAGTTTGGCCATCCTTCCCCTCAACATACCATTGCTTCTGTGTTCGTTATGGTATGGTATTCTGATTTGTTTTGTAATGATTTTGTTTAATAAATAAGATAAAAGCCATCTAATTCTTTTAACTGCGTCGTATAAACTCATAGTTAGTAATAAAAATGATAATAATTATCATTTGTATATTGATTATCTTTGTATGATGATTCATTATGCGCTCCGAAATTTCATGGTTGTTGTGGGTTGGAGCCGTATGAATAAGCTTTTTAAGCTAAATTTTGTCTCGTGTTCAATTTTATTGGCACTTGGACACGCTGCTTATGCAGAAGAAGTGACTGTAGATACTGTACCTGTTTTGCCTGAAACTGAAGCCGGACAGATGGTTGATGAGAGCGGTGTTGCTATAACACAAGCTGAAATTGCGGTAACGCCTGTTAACAATACTGATCTATCTCAATTGTTAAAACAGCAACCCGGTGTTGGTATTGATGATGGTACGTCGTCGGTACGTGGTGGTGATATTGCCCCGGAAGAGATCTCGCTGTCTGATGCTCGCCCGCATCAAACACAATATATGATTGGCGGAGTGGGCACTAACAATATCAGTACCTACGGGCAGTCCTCGGGTTTTTCCTCTCTTAGCTCCGGTCATACATCAGGGTATTTTGTTGATACCAACCTGATGGGTGAAGTGGAAGTCATGGACCACAATATTGGTGCTCAGTATGGGGGTTTTACCGGTGGTGTGATCAACGTAGAATTACGTCAACCCACCGATGAGTTTATTGCAGAATATCAATACCGCATGACTGATAGCCATTGGAACAGTAGTGCGAAAGTTGACGAGAAGAATAAAGGTTATGAAACTGCCAATTATGGTGATGGTCGATATCAACCTGAATATCAAAAACGTTTTCATAGCCTGCATTTAAGTGGTGCAATTAACGATAATAATAAACTTGCTATAAATGTGAGTAAGAAAACTTCTGATATTCCATTACAGCAAAATGGCGTTAAAAAAGATTTCGGCCAAACGATCGATAACCTATTTGTGACGCATATCTATCAGAATAATCTGTGGTCGTTGACATCAGATTTTCGTTATTCAAATTTTGAAGACCACAGTTTCCTGAATGATCCTCTACAAGAGAATGCTTCGCAGCCAAACAGTGAAGCAGTAAATTCACATTCATCTTTAGGAGGAACATTTAAATTACTTGGTCAGTTCGATGCAGGGCGTTGGACTACAACGCTTGCATATGATCACATGGATGATGAGCGTTCATCCACTGCTGACTATCATCGCACCGATATTGTGATGGTCGGAGGCATGCAAAGAGCAAACTCTGGCGGCTACGGTAATTTAGTGCAATCTCAAGACAGTTGGCAGTTGAAGTCATTATTTGATTTCGAATCGATGTATTGGCAAGAGACGCGGCATGATCTGCAAGTTGGGGGCGAGTATTTATTCCAGCAGGGAACGGGTAAGCGAAGCAGTAATTTTTCGGCGTTTTCTTATATGAAACGGCCAACGAGTGAAAAAATTGCGATTTGGAATGAATATGATCGCGGTGAATATCAAGCTGATGTGACGACAACTGCACTGTTTATTACCGACAATATTCGTTGGCAACAGCTGGGTTTATCTCTAGGGCTAAGAGCGTCGCATTCTGATGTGTTTGATGAAACTGTGTTTGCACCTCGTACAACCGCGAGCTGGGACTTTTCAAATCAGCGGATGAATCGTATTACCCTTGGCGCCGCGCGATACTACAGTGGGAGTTTATTGGGTTGGGCGTTACAAAATGAAGCCAAATCACTGCATACCACCTATCAAAATTGTACCTCAGCAACAGGGGATTACAGCAGTAATAATCTGAGAGATTATCAATGTAAAACGTCGAAGCCACAAGTGCCTATTGACTTGAATCAGGCCGACACGCCGTACAGTGATGAATTGACACTTGCCTGGAGTGTCGACGTTGGCAATATCAATATTACGCCGAGTTATGTTTACCGTCAGCAGCGCAAAGGGCTTTCCTTATCGGATGATAGGGTAGAAAACAACATTGAGAGTGATAGCGGTATTTATGGGCTGCTTATTGAGAACATTGATGCGTGGTCCATTGCTGGTGGTGAATTGTCCACCTTACTCGAAGTGAGTTACACCGATCGGAAAGGGGCCGGCAGCACCAGTGCGGTTTATGATGCAGTGAACGATCTTGACCAAGGTTATGAATCGCAGTGGGTGATGATTGATGGTGAGCTGGTTCGTTCCGATCAAATGGATACCAGCAGTTATAACTCACCATGGAAAGCCCATTTAGCGACTGTAATGAATTGGCGTCAAATCGGACTGAGCTGGAGCAATATGGTGAATTACGACAGTGGTCGTAAGTTGACGCAATATAAAGGTTATACCGTGGCTGATATAGATGGCGAGCCAGAGCGAATTAAAGAGCTGATATCGAAAGATATGGATAGTTTGGTTACGTGGGATACCAGTGTTCGTTGGCAGCTTGAACCTTTGATTCAGCATGATGCCATGTTCGAGTTAAGTGTGACTAACGTGCTTAATAAGCAAGTTGAAGTTAGCACATATGGTACTTCGATGAGCCCAACCAGCTACTTCGGCAAAGGCCGTGAAATATGGCTGAACTTTTCTATTCGAAATTAATTCTTATCTCTTACTAAGTAGGCGGGTAACTCCCGCCTTTGGCATTATAAAATGAAAAAACTCACACTTGCAGTGCTTATCAGCACGGCTTTATTGTCGGGCTGCGTGCATGTTCCAGCCATTACTGGTATTGATCAAAATCAAACTAAAACGACGACTATATTTCCTGTTCGCGAAGGATTGCAACAAGGCACCTTAAGTAATGGGATGAAATATATTGTCGTCCCTAACGAAACCAATGGGGCACGGGTTTCTTTGCAGCTCATCGTCCATGCTGGCTCGCTGGATGAAGCGGATGATCAGCAAGGGATCGCGCATTTAGTCGAGCATATGGCTTTCAATGGTACGGAAGATTTCCCCGCCAATACTTTAATTGAGCATCAAGAAGCGCTTGGTATGGTATTTGGGCGTGATATTAATGCAATGACAGAGTACCGAACGACGTCATATTTTCTCCACCTTCCCAATAATAGCCCAGCGATGTTAAAGGAAGGTTTTCACATGCTTGCTCAGCAGATGAGTGCACTGACTTTCGATGATGCTGAACTGGAAAAAGAACGCCCGGTTGTGGAAGAAGAATGGCGCGGTGGTCGTAATATGATGGCACGTTTAGGTCAGGCAAATCGTCAGTTAGTCTTAGCTGGTAGCCGTTATGCCGCGCGTGAGCCAATTGGGGATATGGATTTAGTTCGCCATGTTGATGCGCAACGCATTAAAGACTTTTGGCAAACGTGGTATCACCCCAACAACATGACGTTGTTGGTGGTAGGGCAAACCGATCAAGCCAGTATTGAAAGCTTGCTCAATGAATATTTTGCACCGATGCCGAGTAAAGCGCTGCCACCGCGCGCACCGTTGAATGTGCAACTGCCGCATAATCTGACCTTTGCCACGATTGCCGATCCTGAAATTACCACCGAAGTGATTTCATTAAGTTTACGCGGTAAACAGGCGACAGTGACTGACAGCAAGAGCTTACAGCAAGATATGACCAACGATATTGTCATGATGATGCTATCTCGCCGTTTAACCGAGCAATATCAAGTAGAAGGTGAAGACATTACGCGTATGGTTGCGACTGCTCAGCCAATGCTGCCGGGGTATAGTAATAACCGCATTGTCGCATTGCTACATACCCAAGACTACGCATCGGCTTATCAAACGTTATTTGGGCAATTAAGCAGTTTTGCTCATTATGGTTTTAGTGAGCTGGACTTCAACGTTGCCAAAGCCAGTGTGCTTCAACGCTATCGCCAAATTGCAGATAATCAGCGAAATACCACCAACAGCCGTCTGCTTATGTCGATGTTTAATCAGCTTCGTAATCAACAGCCATTATTGGATCATGAGCTTATCTATCAGCAAGCAGATAGACTGCTTGAGAACACTACACTTGAGCAGGTAAACGATCACTTTAAGGCGATGATTCATAATCGGTCACCTTTAGCGGTAGTACAGCTTTCGCCTAAGCATCAGTCGCTGTTGCCAACAGAGGCTGACGTACAGCAATGGTGGACAACGGCATTAGCCAATCCGTCAGAAATTGGGCATGAACAGGGTGTACCCGCTGCATTATTTGCAGAACGCCCAGAGCCCGCATCAGTGATCAGCGAGACGATTGCCGACGGCACTTACATTTGGCGCTTTGCTAACGGTGCCAGTGTTTGGTTTATGCCCGATGATCAATCGAAACAACAACTGATGATCCGTTGGCAAGGGCTGGGCGGTACAGAGCACCTGCCTGAATCAATGCAGCGTGCCGCGCAGCTTGCGGCTCGAAATATGGGCCAATTTGGTTATGCAAATCTGTCAGCCGTACAATTATCAGCGCTGAATTCCGCCTATCAAATGCGTCAGATGGCTTTTGTCACCCCTTTATCACATGGTATTTCAGGTAGTACAGACAGTCATTCGTTCGAGAATTGGTTGCAGAACCTTAATTTAAGAATGACTCAGCCGCAGACGGATGCCGATATCTGGCAATCTAAGCAGAAAATGATTGCTAGGGGCATTGAAAATCGAAATACCACGCCAGATGGGCAATTTAACCAAGCCATTGATGCGATTCGTTATGCGGATAATCCGATGATGTTGCCATTGACTGATGCGCAGCTTAATACCATCAGCGTTGCAGATTTACAGCAAGGTTGGCTGGCGTTATTTAGTCATGCTGCTGATCATCAGTTAGTGATAGTGGGGGATGAAAAGCCAGAGGTGGTACGTGATTTAGCCGCTCGCTATATCGGTCACCTACCTAAAGGAAAAGCATTTGCCGATAAGGTGCTACCGGCGTTAGCTGGTGGTGATCACGATATCAATGTAGCCGCAGGGCATGAGCCTGTTGGGGTTACCAGTGAATTATTTAATGTTGCTTTCCCTTATAGCCAAGATGCAGAAAGGCAGGCGGGTTTAGTCAGTCGCATGCTGTCAGTGCGTTTACGTGAGCAACTGCGTGAGGCGGCGGGGGGCGTGTACAGCTTGCGGTTTGGGATCCGTCTTGATAGAGAGCGCCAGCAAGCTTATGGCATGTTGAGCTACAGCCATCAACCAGAACGGGGTGATGAGCTGAGTACTCTCGCCAATACAGTGATAGCTCAAGCATTGTCAGAGGGATTTACCGAGCAGGAGTTGGCTGAAGTTAAACAACAAACACGGACGTCATTGCAGCCAGAGGTACTGACCAGTCGCCACCGTTTCAGCTGGCTGACTGACAATGCCAGTGACAATATGCTTCTGTCGATGCCGGACGATTACCTTTATTGGTTAGAAAACGTCAATGTGACAGAACTGGATGCGTTAGCCAATGCAATCTTGTCTACGTCTAATCGCATCGATGCCCGATTAACCCCTGAAAAATAACAGAGAGCCCCCAGCCATGCGTGGCTGGGGGGTGTATGAGTATGTCTTTAATTAAACAGTTTTTACTCTTCGCACGTCCGTATTGGATTAATCGTGCCAACGGGTGGAGTTGGGTTCTGTTGGCATTGTGCCTTGTCGCCAAATTAGGGGCCGTTGAAATCACGGTTTGGCTCAATCAATGGAATAAAGAGTTTTATGATGCGCTTGCTGAGGTCAACGTAGAGAAAATCTATCCATTGATTTTTGAATTTTGTGGTTTGATTGCATTGATCGTCGTGCTGAAAGTATACGGGGATTGGCTGCAGAAATTAGTTGAACTGCGTTGGCGAACCTGGTTAACAGAAAACCTGTTAACCCTTTGGCTAAAAGATAATAATTATTATCGGCTAACTCTACAGGGGGAGCCGGATAATCCCGATCAACGTATTGCAGAAGATGCCCGGTTACTCACCAGTGATTCTGTTGAGTTATTTGTCGGTGCGATTCAAGCATGCGCGGTATTGGTCGCATTTAGCACCATATTGTGGGATCTATCGAGTAACTTAAGCTTCGAATGGCAGGGTGCCAGCATCCAGATTGTGGGTTATTTATTTTGGGTTGCTTTGCTTTACTCTATCGCAGGAACTGGCATGGCGCATGTCTTTGGTCATCAGTTGCATCACCTTAATTTTGAACAGCAACGCAAAGAAGCCAATTTTCGCGCCAGCTTGATCCGAAAGCGTGATGCCGCAGAGCAGATAGCTTTACTGCGGGGTGAAAAAACCGAAAGTATGCAGTTAAAACAGCGGTTTCATGAGATAGCCCATAATTGGTATGCGCTGATGAACCGCGAAAAAACACTGCAATTTGTTGGTACGACGTATCATGAAATTGCCAAAATGTTGCCGTTGTTTGCCGCCTTACCCGCATTGATGTCGAAAACTATCACCATTGGTGGGGTGTTCCAAGTCAAAATGGCATTCATGAAAGTGTATTCAGGATTCAGCTGGTTTGTTCATCGTTATGACGATTTAACCCGTTGGAGTGCAACAGTGGTGCGTTTATCAGAATTTACGCATGCGCTGGATGCGGATACGACGTTCCAAGAAATGCCTCGCAGCGAATCGGTGACCACACATCAACTGTCTGTGTTAAAGCCTAACGGCGATTGTTTGCTGAATGAGGTTAACTTTTCGCTTGCACCTCAGCAGCGGCTATTTATCTCCGGTGCTAGCGGGCTCGGTAAGTCATCCTTATTAAGGACACTTTCTGGGATCTGGCCGTTTTATAATGGGGCGTATTCATTACCTTATGGTGAGATCTTGTTATTACCGCAAAAGCCGTATTTGCCATCCGGTTCTTTACGCGACTGCCTGAGTTACCCAGAGACTGATAGATATACCGAACTGCAATTAATAGAGGTGTTATCGTTGGTTGGCTTGTCGTCCTTGATAGATCAACTGATGGTGGAGAATGAGTGGCAGAGTCAATTATCCGGCGGAGAACAGCAACGCCTAAGCCTCGCACGAGCATTACTGCACAGACCACAGACGCTGATCTTGGATGAAGCGACCAGCAGCTTAGATCAAGCGGCTGCTTTGGGTCTTATCACTATGCTTCAACAACAGTTGCCCTCTACCACCATGATGATGGTTTCGCATCAGCAATACCTGAAGCCCTTGTTTGACCGAGAGCTGGATTTGACGGTGTATGGTCAAGGCACAGTGAAAGGAGAAACAGTATGCGTCTCGTAATATTTGTGTTGTCCCTCTGTTTTTCGTTGTTAAGCCGTGCCGATACGCTGGCACATACCGATCAATTAACAGCAGAAAAAATGGCGCGTGAAAAAGCACGTATTGCACTGCAACAACAATGGCAGCAAGAGCAGGCTGATTTACAGCAGTTACTTAACCGTTATGTTATTGAAACAAAGGCACTAAAAAATAAGCTGGATGATTTTCAGCACAATCAAAATGAGCAGAAAGATAAGCGTTCAGCGCTATTGACACAGCAGAGTTTATTGGAAAATAAAGCACATGAATATGAGCAGTTATTGTTGGTTGGGACCAATATCCTCCAGCCATTATGGTTGTCATTTCCCCCTGCCATTGTACGTATGGAGCAGGTTAATTATGTATTGCTCTCTGATCCTAAGGCCGATCTTAATCAACGCGTCACGGCGCTGATTGATCTGTTAACTGCGCTGGATCAGTTTAATCGTGTGATGACCTTTGAAAAGCAGCGGATAGCACTGTCAGGGCAAGAGTGGCAAGTCGAGGTGCTTTATCTTGGTTTAGCACAAGCTTATTTTCGCAGTGCTGATGGTAGTCAGGTCGGTCTGGGCTATGCCATGCCTCAGAATGTCGGGCAGGGGTGGCAGTGGCAGCTCATACCTGAGCAGCAAAAAGCAATAAATCAGGCATTTGCAATTTATCTCCAGCAGCAGAAAAATCAAATATTATCACTGCCAGTCAGGGAGATAGTGCAATGAGATATGTATTACTGACCCTGATAAGTGCGGTCATGATCTGGCCAGCAACCGTTGTAGCTGATATGGCGACGTATCAGCGTTCACTTGAAGCCCAAGTGGTTAAAGAGCAACGTTTATATCAAAAAGAAGCGCAGCGCATTGATAAGCAAAGACAGCCGCTGTTGTTGAAAACGACGCAAGCCGAATCTCAGCTATTGGCATTGCGCCAGCAGTTGTTGGCATTTACCCGTCAAAACGATGATGCGTATTTGTCCGTGCAGGCGCTGGAACAGCGTCTACAACTGTGGCAACAGCAAGACATTTATCTGAATAATATCGTTAGTCAGTACCAACAGCGACAGAGTCAAGCCGCAGAAGAGAAGCCGCTCGCCGCGATTGAATCAGATCTGTATGCCTTAGGCGGGAAGCTCTATCCCCGCTGGCATCACGGTCAAGCGATTGCCAAAGACGGCGCAATATTGCAGGGACAGTTGCTTGACTTTGGTCCCTTGAATTTTTTCTATCAGCCTTCGACATTGCACCTATTAACAGAGCAAGATCATGATCGTTATATTGCCGTGAGTTATGCACAAGAAACACAGCCAACCACGGCACTGATGATCGATATCAGTGGCGATAAAGCCATTACGATAGCAGCTAACAGCGCATCATGGTTACAGCGGCTACAACTTGGCGGAGTGTGGATTTATCCCATTATAGGTATGGGCTTTATTGCGATGGCAATCGCCTTCGTTAAGGCCTGTCAAATTAAACGATTAACGAAACTGGATCCTGCCTTCGCCAGTCATTTTGTACAGGATCATACTGCTTCATTGCCGCAGGGATGGCAGGGGCAATTAGCGCAATTTTCCATCGCAAAGAAAGGCATTGGCTGGGACGCGTTGGCAGATCTACTGCATCAGCAGTTGTTGGGTTATAAACATCGACTAGATAAAGGGATGACGTTTATTACTGCGACCGCTGCCGTTGCCCCTTTGATGGGTTTACTGGGAACCGTGAGCGGTATGATCAGTACGTTTGATTTGATGAGCCTGTTTGGCAACCAAGATGCGAGCTTATTATCGGGTGGAATATCTGAAGCTCTGGTGACCACTGAACTCGGGTTGATTGTCGCTATTCCTGCACTGTTATCACATGCTTGGCTGAGTCGGCATCATCAAGGTTATCTTGCTCAGTTAGATGCAGATGCCATGATATTCAGTCAGTTTGGTGAGGAGGGCCGCAATGCTTAACTGGTTACAGCAAGGTGGGGTGATCTTAAGTGTTCTCCTTGTTTTTGCCTTTTCTCTCGTGTGGCAGATTTGTGATGTGTGGTTGCGACTGAAACAGACAACTCACGTTTTAGCTTGGCGAGCACAGCAAGATAAATGTCGTCAATTGATCGTGTGGGTCAGTGCTGCTCCCTTACTGGGGTTGTTAGGCACGGTCCATGGTTTATTGATCAGCTTTAGCGTTTTGGCACAGGGTGAGCAGCAATTGCTTAATCAAGGTATGTCTCAAGCATTGCTCACTACCGAAGTTGGCTTGGCGATTGCTATTCCGGCTTGGGTCGTACTGGTGGCGGTGGAGCGTTATTGCCAAACGCAATGGGAGCGATGTCAATGAGACGGCGTCATAACCATACGCTCTACGCTCAGGACAAACCACTCGCGGTTGATATATCGCCGTTGCTGGATGTGGTATTTATTTTATTGATTTTCTTTATCGTATCAGCCGTGTTTGTGCGTGAGAGTGGGGTTGATATTGAACGACCACAGGCTGCATCATCGCAGTCACTGGCCGATCAAAGTGTCCTGATAGCGCTTACTGCGCAGGGGCAAATTTGGCATAACGGCGCACAAATTGGGATGACTGGTGTCGCACCATTGTTAAAACAAATGCCGAGTAAGCCTGTTGTTATTCAGGCGGATAAAGCCGTAGCAGCAGGGCGCCTGATCCAATTGCTTGATCTGTGTAAGTTAAATAGCGAGCAATCAGTGAGCGTGGCGACTGAAGGGGCAATCTAATGACGATGAACAGAAGTGTGATCGCGAAAAGCAACGGGGGAAAACGTTACATCATCAATACACTGATTGCGTTGTTAATGGTTGTAACCTTAATCTTGTTGCTGCGCTGGCAGGATACACCGCAACCTAAGTCATCCGTAATGCAGGTTCGATCAGTAAACACCGCCGCCTTATCGATACCGAAAAGTCCGCCACAGAGCCAACGTTCACAGAGTCATGCTCCGGTTCCGACGTTGAATATTCCATCACAGCACAGTGAGGTGCAGTTAGTGATGACACCCCTGACCGTTTCATTAATGCAGCCGCAACTGGTAATGCCAGAGTGGGAACCCGTTAATGTGACACAGCAAGATCCAGGGATGAGTGATCAACAGTTGCTAGATGAAATACAAACCTATTCGCTTTCACAGTTGGATGCGTACCCTAAATTATTGAATCGGATAACGGCAAAACTGCCTGCTGAAATAGTGGCACTGGGTGTACGAGAGCATCGTGTATTGATGCACGTCATCATCCATGAGAGCGGTCGAGTAGAGCTAGTGAATGTGGATAGTCAGGAATACCCGCAGTTGCAGTTATTGGCGGAAGAGATTGTCAAGCAAGCGCATTTTTCAGCGCCGTTATATCAAGGAAAAAAAGTGAAAGCTGAATTTAAATGGCCGGTGAAGGTGAAAGCATGAAGATTGTTCGCTCATCGAGTGTGTGGTTGCGTTGGGTTATAGGGGCGAGTCTATCGATGTTCTTCACTATGCCTATTGTTAATGCCAAGTCGTTAGTGGCTGCATCGCCACTGGCTGTACCGTTAACAGTCCCCGTGTTTTCTGTGATGCCCATGAGTCAATATGAACCCGCTCTAAGTCGTAGTGCCGCTAAAACGCTTACAAAAGTGGGGAAATTGATTGAGAAGAAAGCGTATGAATCAGCCCTTGCAGAATTGACTCATGCCTTATCAACTGAGCAAGATGCAGCATTGTATTATACCAAAGCCAGCATTGCGTTACGTGTGAACCACATTCAAGAGGCTCAACAGTCACTCCAGCACGCGTTGACGATCCACCCTGGTTTTACTCGAGCACAAGCAATGCTGGCGTGGGTCTATACCCGTAATGAGCGCTATACCGAGGCAAGGGTATTACTGCAAGATGTTATTGCTGTTAAGGGGGATAGCAGTACATACATGATGTTGGGTTTTGGCTTCTTGCAGCAGCAAAACTATTTAGCGGCGCAGTCGGCATACCAACAAGCATTGATATTAACCTCAGCACCAGCGCCAGTCTTGCGTGGTTTATTGCAAGCGTATCTTGCCATGGATGCCACTGAGATGGCGTTATCTGTGTTGGATAACTTATTGGCGATAGAATCCACGTCGGCCGATTTATATATTGTCCGAGCCCAGTTAGCACAGGCTCAAGATAATATAGCAGAAGCGATTAATAGCCTTTCAATTGCACAGACCTTCAGTCAGCGACAAGATATTCGGTGGCAATTAAGCCAACTGTATTTACAGCAAGGATTATATCAAAGTGCGGTAGAGCAACTCTCTCCACTATTAACCGCTAAAACATTGCCTGACAGTCACCAGCTCGGCCAGATGGTCGCGTATATGATTGCAAATGGCGGTGAATCACAAGCTCATAAAGTGATAACGGCATTGCAGAATCGTCGTGACATGCCATTACCGCTTACCGCACAGCTGTATGCGCTAGAGGGGCAATTGGCACAACAGAAAGGGGATATGCCAAAGGCCATCAACGCGTATCAGAAGAGTGTTAAGCTCGATCCTACACAAGGCCGCTATCAGCTACAATTAGCATTGTTAACGCAGCAAACGTCGCCAATTGTCGCAGAACAGTTATTCGCGAAAGCGGCGATGGACAGCAATGTTGCTGTCGAGGCATTGACATACCATGCTCAGTTATTATTGCAATCACAATCTTATCAACGGGCATTAGTGTTATTGGAAAAAGCACATAAATTGGCTCCTAATAGGCAGGGGATAAACGATAATATAGAAACCGTTCGTCGACTTATTAATTTGTAGTTCTTTGGGCTGGAAATAAAAGCGAAAGCGATTATTGATAAAATGATATATAAGATTTTAAGGAATGATAAATTTGCATTACAAATGAAGTTAGTAATAATGAATAGAGTATTTAGAATGTTTTAGTAAAAGATGGTTCGTTCAATACATGCCAGTGGAGGGCGTCAGGGAATGAAAATCACATCAATTTTGACTGGAAAATACTCTATTCGCTGTACCGTTGGTGGCCTGTTTATTTTTGCGACCCTTTTCACTGCGTTGTGTGCGATTACGACGCAATATTACTTTAGTCGGCAGATGTCGGAAGAGCATGTGCTATCAAAACTGACCACGGCAACGGCCAAAGTGAGTGAATATATCCAGCAGGTAGAAGCTGATGCGACCAGCAGTGCTAAGATCTTACGTAGTGTTTCAATGGCAACAGATTATAGGGCTAACGAGCAGGAAGCGAGAGCCATTCTGGTTCAGGTGTTAAAAGATAATCCATTATTCTACAGTTTATATTTTGGCAGCAAAAACGATGATTTTTATCAAATCATTAATCTTGAATCGTCTCCTGTAGTCAGACAAAAAATTAAGGCCTCTGCCCATGAGCGATGGGCCATTATCATTATCACGGGTGAAAAATCCAACCGTGTACGTCGGATAAACTTTTACAATGAAGCGTTTGACCTTACCAATAGCATTGCCGAACCAAGTAATTATTACCCGACTCAGCGGCCATGGTTTCATGCAGCAAGCAGTGAGTACGTTTATAAAACAGAGCCTTATCTGTTTCAGCATTTAAAAATCACGGGTCAAACTTATGCGATAAAAAGTCATGATATGGTGTTAGGGATTGATATCGTCCTTTCTGCTGTTAGTTCAAAAATGACCGCACTTGAGATGGGGATTGATACAAATAGCACATTAGAGTCTTTTATATTCAGTCAGCATGGTGAACTAATCGCAACAAATTTATCGGCGCATCAAGCGACTGACGCTATACCACCGTCATCAACGATTGAATTGACAGATAAGCAGCGTGAAATAGTGAAAAATACTCGCTCACTTCGAGTTTCAAATCAAACTGACTGGGGACCATATGATTTTACAATGGCGGGTAAACCTAGAGGCTATTCCGTTGATTTGTTGAAAATGATTTCTCAGAAAACAGGACTGAATTTTGCGTTCGTAAATGGGTTTAATGCTGAAAGTCTGAACTATAAATACCGACGTGGGTCATTGGACATACTGTATCCGGTTATGAGTGACGTTGATATAACGGGGGATCATAGTTTACCGCTGTTTGAGGCGGAGTTGGCGATGGCTACCTTAGTGGATACAGCACTGCCTATATTAGATAGCCAATTTATCAATCAGACCGTTGGCATTGTGGGAGGCCGAGGGATGCAATCCATTTTAAGTACAGTTTACCCCACTGCGAAATTCATTGAGTTTTCTAGTTATGACAGCATGAAATCTGCCCTTAAATCGCGACAGGTGTCTGTTATTGTTGATACCTATTTTACGTTAAATGAAATGAAAGCCACGATGGAAAGTGGATCGGTTTCTGTTTCAGTTCTTGAGAATATCGAGCCTGTCCCTTTTTATCTTTATATGAAGCATCAAAATGCTGATGTACTTGCGGTCATCGATAAGGCGTTGAATAGTTTTACAGAAGAAGAGATCACAACGCTTAATGAAAAGTGGTTAACACTTGTTGCACAGAAAGGAAATTTTGTTCCTTATTCTCAGCTAGTGGCGTTATCACGCGATAAGACGTTACATAATACGATGGTTCGTACCACAATAGCGGGTAAGGATAGATTCCTATTTGTAACACCGTTAGCAAGTAAGGGCGCTCAAACAGAATATTTCGCAGTGGTAATACCGGAGCAGATAGTCACCCAACAAGTGATCGGACGCCTTTTACAATCGCTCGGTTGGACCATTATTATCATGCTGGTTTTATTGCCAGTAGCATGGGTGTTTGGTTCACCGATCGTTCGGCCAATTATTCAGCTACGAGAAGAAACGCAAAAGATAAAGGCTCGGAAGTTTGATCAAGTTACCGTCGTGGATACTTTTATCAAAGAAGTGAGCGACCTGTCTTATTCAATGCTGGATATGGCAATTGAAATTAAGCAGCATGAGAAAGCCCAAGAAGAGTTTGTTGAATCCTTCATTCAGCTGATCGCACAAGCTATCGATGATAAGTCGCCTTATACGGCAGGACACTGTAATCGGGTACCAGAGCTCGGCTTAATGTTGGCAAAAGTGGCTGAATCATCCCAAGATGGCGAGTTTAAAAATTTCTGCTTTGCTAATGATGACGAACGCAGAGAGTTTAGGATTGCGGCTTGGTTACATGATTGTGGGAAAATAACCACACCTGAACATATCGTGGATAAAGGGACTAAATTAGAGGCAAACTATAACCGTATTCATGAGATCAGAACTCGGTTTGAGGTGCTGTGGCGCGATGCTGAAATTGATTATCTTAATGCTTTGATAGTCAAAGAATGCCCACAAGAGGAAGGGCTCGCAAGACTAGCAATGCGTAAGCAGCAGCTGAAAGAGGATTTTGCTTTTATTGCCAAGTCAAATATTGGCGGGGAGTTCATGGAGGATGCGCAAGTTGAGCGTATTAAACAGATTGCAGAGCAAACTTGGATTCGTCATTTTGATGATCGCTTAGGGTTATCACCATTAGAAGAGTTTAAGACCCCGAGAACTGAGCCGGCTTTACCCGCCACAGAATACTTGCTGGTGGATCGTGCCGAGCATATTGTTTACCGTGACCGTCCGATGATTTTTGATGAACAGTATGGCATCAATATGGACGTCCCTAACTATCTGTATAATTTAGGTGAAGTGTATAACCTTTCAATTCGTCGGGGAACGTTAACCGCAGAAGACAGATTCAAGATCAATGAGCATATGATCAGTGGGATCAAAATGTTAGAAGCATTGCCATTCCCGGCAGAGTTAAGTCGTGTGCCGCGTTATGCTTCCACCCATCATGAAACACTTAAAGGTACGGGGTATCCTCGTAAACTCTCTGCGGACGATCTCTCGATACCTGAGCGTATTTTAGTTATTGCCGATATATTCGAAGCACTCACTGCGGCAGACCGTCCGTATAAAAAAGCCAAACCATTAAGTGTTGCCGTCGATATTATGTACAAGATGGCGCTGGATAAGCATGTAGATATGGCGCTGTTTATCTTATTTCTACAAAGTGGAACTTACCTTGAGTACGCAAGACGTTTTTTACCCGAGCAACAGATAGATTATGTGGATATCAGCCAATATATGACGGAACCCGTTGCGGCTTGATTGTCACAATAAAAGATTAATAGCCAGTGAATACCGTGGGGATCACTGGCTTAATCTATTAACAGCAACACGTTATTCCCATCTGTACTATTAATAAATATGTAAATTTTGAATTTTATTCTCAATTGTAATCGAGTTATTCCAGTACTACGTTTTTCAATAAATTTGTTAATAAACAATACTAAGTTAATACAATTGTGTTTATCCTCAAACACTGAATGTGATAGTGAAGTTGATGTCCGATCATCAGGTATGGCGGGTGGCTGGGTAACGAATGGATGGGTAGCGGCATTGATCGTTATTACTAATGACGGTCAAATAATGAAATGTGTAATAACGAAATAGAGTTAAGCTCACTGTAAATTAAGGGAATAAAATGACAGAGAAGCAATCTGTTTTGCGTGCTGATGTCACATTGGTATCCTCATTTCAAGATGCTGATCCAATGGGGATTGTTTATCACGGTAACTATTTTCGCTTTTTTGAAGAGGCGAGGCGGGTTTTAATGGAAAAGATCCAATATAGCTATCGGGATATGCAAATCTCAGGGTATGTTTGGCCCGTGATTGATGCGCGAGTGAAATACATAAAAGCCATTCCATATAATCATAAGATTCAGGTTATTGCGACCTTAACGGAGTGGGAACATCGACTGCGGGTTGATTATCTCGTGGTCGATGCAAAAACAGGAGAGCGCATGACGACGGCTTATACAGTGCAGGTTGCTGTTGGAATAGAAAGCGAAGAAATGTGTTTTGTGTCTCCGGCAATATTTACCGATAAAGTCGCGTCTTGGCAGGCAGATATGAATAAATGAAAGGGATGTTGTAATGAACAGGCAAGTATTAGTAACAGGGGCGAGTAAAGGGATTGGTCGTGCGATTGCAATCCAGCTAGCACAAGATGGTTTCACTGTTGCCGTGCATTATATGAGTGATGTGAGTGGGGCAGAGTTGACCTTAGCCGTTATTCAGCAGGCAGGGGGGAATGGACGATTGATCCAATTTAATATCAGTGACCGTGCGCAATGCCGTGAAATTATTGAAGCCGATATGGCTGAGTACGGTGCTTATTACGGCGTGGTGAGTAATGCGGGTATCACCCGTGATACCGCGTTTCCTGCGATGACAGAGCAAGATTGGGATGGCGTTATTCATACGAATCTCGACAGTTTTTACAATGTGCTTCATCCCTGTGTCATGCCTATGATCAAATTGCGAAAAGGGGGACGCATCGTGACCTTAGCGTCAGTGTCTGGCATGGTCGGTAACCGAGGGCAAACCAATTATAGCGCAGCAAAAGCGGGCGTGATTGGGGCAACAAAATCACTGGCACTAGAATTAGCGAAGCGAAAAATTACGGTTAACTGTGTTGCACCAGGGCTGATAGATACTGGCATGGTGGATGAACACGTGAAAGAACATGCGTTGCCTCAAGTGCCATTACGCCGCATGGGTGATCCGGAAGAGGTCGCAGGCTTAGTTAGCTATTTACTGTCTGATATTGCAGGCTATGTAACCCGCCAAGTCATTTCAGTGAATGGCGGCTTAGTGTAATTCGTTGTTGATCAGGGTCTATACCCTGATCATTGCAAGATGATTAACTTTTGATACGAATGACTTCTCCTGATGCGATACAGCGCCACTTACTGGTGACGCCCATAATTTTATCATACCAATTTCGATGAATGCGCTGGTACATCCGTTGGTCTTTGCTTTTATATATATCCATATATTTTGTCATCGTGTGAGTTTTATTATGGGTATTGCGTTAAATACATTATACAAAGCGATGACTTAAAATATGGTATCAACTTGGTATCGGTTACAGGGCGGGAAATCAGGCTGAATGGAGGGTTGGTGGTTATTTGTGAGGGTATAAACCCTCACTGCATAACACGGTGAGGGTTTGGTATCACGGGGGGGGTGTTTTACTGCTGGGCGGTATCTTTAACGCGCAGCGGTGTAATTTTGTTGCTATCGAGTGTCGTGACTTTCAGGTAATCCGTCACAGCATCTGAGACATAGTAGCCGGGCATTTCTTTGGCGTTCTGACCATTGAGGAATTGGCTAAAGCCGTCTCCACCATCAGCTAGGAAGGTATTCGTTACGATAGGGTACAGTGAATCAGCTGCAATTTTCTTGCCATTAATTGACGCAGAAATTAGACGCTCGCCAACGGGTTTGCTGCTGTCATATACCATGTCCATACCCTGGCTAACTTGCATCACACCGTTAGACAGGTTGGCGGCATGGTTCAGCAACGCCAGTAAATCACCACCTTTTATTGTCATGGTGACCATGGCATTCGGGAAAGGGAAGGCGCTGATCACATTACCAATGGTGATATCACCTTGGGCGATGTCGTTACGAATACCGCCTGAGTTGGTGAATGCGGCAACCGCATTTTCATCCACGGCCAGCATAGCATCAGCCACCATGTTGCCAAGTGGTGAGGATTCACCGTAACTGCGTGATAGGGTCACGGGTGAGTGGCCAATTTTTTGCGCAGTAATTTCATCCAGTTTCTTATACCAACCGTCAATCACAGCCTGAGTACCCGCATCAGCTTTCCATTCATCCGCGTAGATTGTATTCAAAGAGAAAGTATGACCGTCGATATCTCGTGTTTTTTCATTAAAATCCAGTGTCAGTTTACCCACGTTGATACCGGCAGAGTCGGTCGAAACGATCAAGGTGTCGTTAACCACGATTGGTTCTGGTGTACCGACGTGAGCGTGGCCTGTAACCAATACATCAAGGTTCTTGAGTAACTTGGCGGTTTCAATGTCTTTGTTCAGAGCACGGGTAACGTCAGAGGCGCCATAGCTTGACTGGCGTGCTGGGGTACCTTGGTGGATCAGCAATACGGTGATGTCCACATTGTCACGAATCTCATCGATGTATTTCTGAGCAAACGCAATTTCATCTCGTGCTTCAATGCCAATACGCATCTTGGCTGCAACAGTATCATTAAAGGCAAATACGCCATGCAGGCCGATCACGCCTAATTTTACGCCATCTTTTTCGATAATTTGATACGGCTTATTCCAAAACGGTACATCACTGTTTTCATAGAAAACGTTGCCTAACAGTACCGGGAAGGTTGCTTGAGAAAGCTGGACTAAGGTGTTATCCCAGCCGTGATCAAATTCGTGGTTACCGATAGAGGCCGCATCGTAGCCCATGGTATTCATGGTATCGACGATGGCCTTGCCCTGGGTTAGGGTGCTGACGTAAGGACCAGAGAAATAGTCACCTGCATCAAAAAAGAATGTTGCGTCGTTGAGTGCTTTCTCTTCTTTTACAAACGTGGTGATGTTGGCAAACCCTCCCACTAAACGATCTTTGCTGACATAAGGGGCTTTAAAAGGAGTCAAGTGAGCATGGATGTCATTGGTGTGCAAAATGGTGACGTCTTTAGCCAGAGCAGGTAAAGCCAGTGAGCCTAGGATAGCCAGCGACAGTAATTTCATTTTCATAGGATGATCCAATCCAGTAGCAGATAAAACAGTAAATAAAAGGCGAATAGCGGCGCAGCAATGCACCGTGAATACAGCGAGGGCATACTATCTGCGCGACGCACACGTTTTCGTGGCTGGATCACACCTTTACTGGATGTTTTATGAAAGAATTCGTCGACTAACGTTTTGAGTGGGTAATTGTTGCTGTGGTACGCGTTAACATTAATGTATGTAAGAATTTTTCATGTAAAAACTTAGGCGTTGCTTCGCAGGATTATCATTTCCCCGTTTATACCTTGGGCTATAAGGCGCTGCATTGTCGCCATTGTGATTCGTACCCTCCGTTATTTGACGATGAGGCGGTGAATACCGTCATGGACGAAACCTTTTCGCATTATTTTGCTGCGACGGGACAGCGTTGTTATTGGTGTTATGCCGACGCATTTATTCATTATGGCAAAGGGCGCAATAAGACCCTGCGATTGCAATGTAAAGGCTGCGGTTTGATTTTTCAGCAGCCCGCACTGCGCCCGCAGCAAATACATCGGGTCGCTGATATTGAACGCTATGTTTTATCAGCAGTGCCTTTACCTGCAGTTTTATGTCAGGGGCCGACTTATGGCCGTTCATTGGAAGCCGCCTGGCAACATGCTACTCGTCAAACGGTGATGGATTTAGCGCTGGCTCCTGAACCTAAGATACTTACAACCCAGTATTTCAGTATGCCTTTTCAGGGGGCACATGCGCTTCAGCATTTGTTTGTATTGGTGACATGCGATACTGCGAGCGGTAAGGTCGTGCAATACACGACTAACTATGTGCAGGTCGAGATAGGTAGTGACAGCTTGTATATAGGATCTCCTGCAGAGCCAGAGATGGACACTGTGTCATTGGCTGAACGGGTCAAACAGCGTGAATTACAGTTTTTAAAGCGGTCACAGTTTGATGAGCTAAAATACGGTGAGGCGCAATTGAAGCGTAACGATAAAGGCTGCCTGATACGACCAACCATTGCAGCTTATAATCATTTTCAGTTATTAGCGTTACGTTATCCGAATACTGCAACTCATGGATTGCACCATGACTGTTTTATTCGTGGCGCTTGTATTACTGCTTACCATCAGCAAGTTCGAGAGGGGGGGTGCCATCTTTATTTTATTGATGAAGAGGTTGTTCATGGCCTTCAACCTGACGGTTTCAAATTATGGCAGTATCAAGGCAGTCATGAGGTAGGCTGGTGGCGAAACCGCTGGCGTGAATATCACCAACGGTCAGAGGTAGAGCTGACTCAAGATAATGCGAATCAACCTGCTCGCCTGCAAAAAGTAATCGGGGTACTGACGGCGGGTGAGCCTGATCCTATTATTGATCAACTCACCCTGGCATCGAATCGCGCTTTTGAGCGCTGGCTGCGTACTCACCTCTGGTACCAACGTGCTGCGACATTGTCCGCGAAAGGGGTGTCACAAGAGTTGGCGTTATTAGTTTATGCTTATAACCTACAGGTTATCGCTTAATGGGTCATTGGCAACCGCGCGATAGCATTCCCCATTTCAATCAGTTTATCTAAAATGCGCTCACCATCGGCCCGTAGCCCGTTATGCTCATACTCATTGGTGATCCATGCCTTACTGTTAGGGATCCCTTTGAGGGTTTCTAGCGAGTAGGCCATTTCCACATACATATCTTCGGCATAGACCGCGCAGGTCACGGGAACGGTATTGTTAGCCAGTGCCTCAATATCATATAACGTCGGCCAGTCTGTTTTACTCGCCAGTTTCTCTGCCGCCTCTTTGAGTGGTATCAGGCAGTTGAACTGATCAAACATCCACGGATAAACCATTTCGCCAGTGAAGTAAAACTGCTGCCCCGGTTGGTAATTGAACTGCGGGTAGTGATCGCGGACGCGATGAGCAGACCAGTTTGATGCATCGCCTTGACAGTATATGGATTCATGCAAAATCGCATAAATGGGGTTGGTTTGGTAGCTTTGCTCTGCCAGCATCGCGTTCAGGAACGCGTAGCTCAGGGTCTCTTCACCATTGACGGTGACAAATGCCTCTTCCAGCAGGTAATACATCGGCACATTGGCATGGCTGCGGCCTAGATTGATGCCAATCATCTGAAATTGCTCGACCGTAAAGCGTTGGCCGTTCGGTAGCAAGACGGTGTTATTGATCAAATGATCGGCAATTTTCTGGCATTGTGCCTGTGCTTGTGGAAACTGGTCGAAAAACGCCTTGTTTTTATCTTGTACCCGCAAATAAGTTGCCTGATAGACATCGTCGGTATGGCGGCTCAATGACGGTACCCCGCCTGTGAGGTAAGCACGGCTCAGGCTTTGTGGATAGAAAGAAAGGTAAGTGAGCGCACAAAATCCGCCAAAACTTTGGCCAAGAATCGCCCATTGTTGCACCCCAAGTTTTTCGCGGATCACTTCGGCATCGCGCACGATGTTATCGGCCCGAAAATGGCTTAGGTATTCAGCTTGCTCACTAGCCGTCATGGGTGCCAGTGTTTGGTGGTTGATCACGGTGCTGTTGCCCGTGCCGCGTTGGTCCAGTAATAATACGCGGTATTGTTGCAGTGCACGCTTTAACCAACCAGAACGACTGTCTGGGCGTGGGGCGGGAAAGCCCGGTCCACCTTGGAAATAAACCAGCCAAGGGCGATCGGCGTTATCACTATCGATATCGCTGACTTCACGTGCAAAAACTGAAATTACCGACCCTTGAGGGTTGGTGTAATCAAGCGGAAGCTCGAACTGGTGCTGGCGGTAAATGAGGCTGCCATCAATGAAAGTGGTTTGCACAGTATGCTCCTTGCTGTTTTAAAACAATATGTTAACAATATTTAATGGCAGAACCAAGCAATATGGCCAGCCTGAATCTCAGTCTATGCGTGGGACAAAAAACTGTTCAAATAAGTGCGGTTCATCAAAATGTCGCTCGCCAATAAAAGCCGTTGCATGATGACCGACTTGTCGCATAGTGCCGGGTGATGGGATACCAAATGGCCAGAGATAGGTGCTTTCAAGTCGCTCACTGGCGGGTAGCATGCCGTGTTCATCGAACAGACTTTTATTGACGCCATGGCGAGTCGGTAAGCTACGCAGTTGATCGTAGGGTATGCCGGGTATTGCACGAACTAAGTGCGGTGTTGGCCCCCATGAAACGTGTTTGATCATATGTTCACCATGCGACAGGGTCACTTGCAGCGCGTCGTTTGTAGCGTGCCGTAAGCGAGTGAGGATCAGCGGGGCTTCGGTATTAGGATCTAATGGGATTGATTGCAGTTTGTCGCTGAAATTAAATATCATGTGGTAGCAACCACAATGGTGGATACTGTCCATAAATAGCGGATTACCATGCTGATCAAGTGTTAAACGTAGCAGTACACCGTCAAATGGACCAGCATAAGGGTCGAGCGACGCAGTCGGTGTCCGGTTGGCAAACCAGAGGCTGTAATTGAGCTGAAGCAGTGTTTGGCCGTGAAAACGGGTGTAGCTGTGATCCAAATAGATAGCCGGTTGTGTAGCGTTAACACTGGGTGTATCACTCCAGTTGTATTCAACTGTACCGGGTTTATCATCGAGCGATGCAGATTCTACCGTTATTACCGGAGCATAATGGCGGTATAGCTGATCAAGTTGCTGCTGCGAGAACTGCGGCCACTGAAGGGTTGAATGATTTAACGCCTCGCTGAACCATTGGCTAATCTCGTGTTGTGTAATAGTTGGTGTATTGTCGACAGAGAGCTGATAGCTGATTTGATACCCATCTACAGGCTGGCTGAAGCCCGCTTTAATCCGTTTTGCCTCACTGATAATCGACGGTCCCGCCACGACTTTGGTTATTGGGTACAGGCCAAAAAAGCGTAACCATGGCTCATAACTTGAAGGAATACTGGGGGCGTGTTCGGTCAGCTGTTGCCAGTGGTCGTCATCTGTCATGGGGATCTGGGTCAGGCGATTGGCGCAGTAGTCCAGTGTTGGTAAATCAAAGCGTTGGTTGCTGACCATGTTGCTATATTCCGCATGACGTTGGCGTTGGCTGAGTTGGGCAACATACTTTAACCATTGCTGGCGGTCTTGCTGGGTCTTTACGCTAAGTAATTGCGCTTGGCTAAAACGGTCAAAGGCTAGATGGGGATACTGCGGCAAGGTAATGGACTGAGCATCGTTGATCTGTTGTCGTTGTACCTCTTGATTAAATGTAGATAGCTGGTTGTAACAGCTAGCTAATTCAGTGGCATAGAGGTTGGCGGCATAGTGCTCAGCTGAATGTGGACTAGCGGTACACCCAATGAGCAGTAAGCTGCTACTGAACAATACAGAGCAATAGAAGGCAACGGTAAAATATTTTTGGTTGAGCATGGTTGATTATCCATTGGAATAAGGACGAATACCTATCAAAAATGGATTCGAACTTTCCTTTTTTTATTTTTTGAATATCAACAGTCTATCGTTAACTTTCGGGTAGGTTTATCTTTTTCTTCGGATTACCGAAGAGAAGGGCACGCAAAAGCTGCGTACCCATTTATTATGCCAGAGGCAGATTTATGCTTATTTAGCCACACTCAGTACGTAATCTAATGCACCGGTCACTGCAGCAACCTGTGCATCGTTACATTCTCCATCGGTGACTTTATCGCTGTCTGGGTAGACTTCTGTCGTTGTACCATAGGTGCAGTCAGACAGGCCATTACACAGGCTGAGTTTTTTCAGTGGGTAATTGATCACCCCTTCTTGCGTAATCGGACAACCAATGATGTTACCCTCTGCATCGGCTGGGGCAATATGAGTGACATTGCGTACGGCATTGATGATCGCCGTCTGGAAATCAGCTTGGGGATTTTCAGTATCACCAACGGTGTAGAAGCCATCCGGCACGATGTCTTCTTCGTACGCTTCACCATCACGGGCCGCTAGCGCTGGGCGGAACTCCAGTTCATCGGTATCGGTAGTCTCATGCAGGTCGATATGAACATAGATTTCTGTATTCAATGCGTTAACCATCGCCATCAAAGCAGCAGACTCTTCAGCCGGACTGTCGGCATAGAATGCACGGTTAGGGTCAATGGTATTAGGATTCCAGCGGTTGATCGTTTCATAACCCCACGGGCTGACGCATGGTGCTACAACAATATTAAAGTAGTTGCTGTATTTATCTGCTTGGGAATCAACAAATTTCAGCGCACCATGCACGCCACTGGTTTCGTAACCATGTACGCCACCCGTAATCAGAACAGTCGGCTTGCTGTTATCCCAGTCGCGGCTTTTGATCGCGAACAGCGGGTATTTCTCAATGTCATAGCTCAAGGCGCCGTACTGGAAGACATCAAAGCGTGCTTGCAATGCCTTAATTTTACTGACGACATCGTCCTGATAAGAGCGCTTGATTGTCGTTTGTGCTAGCCATTGTGCTTTTTCTTCATCGCCCCAAGGTTGGCCCGGTGTGCCAATTGGCGTGTAATGGTGAGAGCTGTTCATGGTGAACCTTATTGTTGTAATTGTAACGTAGACAGACTAGCTGAATATTATACCCAAGCAGCCTCAAGATGCTCGTTTCAGCGAGAAGTTATTGGCTGCTAATCAAGGCATAGATCATCGAAATTGTCACAGTATGTGAAAAATTCTCCAGCATACAGTGAATTAAACGTCTTCACAGATTATAACTACAAGGTATATGCTAATGCCGTTTTCTTGCAAAGAGGTAGATACCGTGAAACTTAATGATTCAAGTTTATTGAAGCAGGCGTGTTATGTCGCTGGCCAGTGGGTGAGTGCATTGAATGACACGATGGATCCGGTGTTGAATCCATCAACCGGTAAACAGATTGCCCAAGTGCCTCACTTAGGTAAAGAAGAAACGCTAGCCGCAATTCATGCTGCTGACGTTGCACAAAAACAGTGGAAGCAGACGACAGCGAAAGAGCGCGCCAGTGTGTTGCGCTGTTGGTATACCTTAATTACCGATAATGCTGCGGATTTGGCGGCTATTCTTACCAGTGAGCAAGGTAAGCCGTTAGCAGAGGCAAAAGGTGAGATTGCTTATGCTGCCAGTTTTGTTGAGTGGTTTGCGGAAGAAGCCAAACGTGCGTATGGCGAATTGATCCCAAGCCATAAAGCAGGAACTCAGATCATGGTCAGCAAAGCGCCGATCGGTGTGGTTGGCGCAATCACGCCTTGGAACTTTCCTGCCGCGATGATCACTCGAAAATGTGCCCCTGCCTTTGCTGCAGGTTGTGCCGTTGTTCTTAAGCCTGCACCTGATACGCCATTAACTGCGTTTGCGTTAGCCGAGTTGGCTGAGCGCGCTGGAATACCCGCCGGATTATTTAGTGTACTGACGGGGGATGCAGTTGCCATCGGTAGTGCATTAACAGAGAGCAAAGTGGTGAAGAAAATCTCCTTCACCGGCTCAACGGCTGTTGGTAAGTTGCTAATGAAGCAGTCTGCGGCGACAGTAAAAAAAATGTCACTTGAGCTTGGCGGAAACGCGCCTTTTATTATCTGCGATGATGCCGATCTCGACGCCGCCGTTGACGGTGTGATGATTGCAAAATTTCGAAATGCCGGACAAACTTGTGTTTGTGCTAACCGGATTTATGTTCACGACAGTGTGTATGAGGCATTTACCAATAAGTTAGTAGAGCGAGTCACCCAGTTGAAAGTTGCCGATGGTTTTGAGCCCGATGCGCAGATTGGGCCGTTGATCAATGCTGCTGCGGTTAAAAAGGTGCAAAGCCATATTGATGACGCCATGGAGAAAGGTGCATCAATCGCTTATGGTCAGCCGCAGTTGGTTGGTACTAATTTCTTTCCGCCACATGTGCTCACGGATGTCACGGATGATATGTTGATCGCCAGTGATGAAACTTTCGGTCCGGTTGCCGCACTGTTCCGCTTTACTCACGATGATGATGTAGTGACCCGTGCAAATCACACTGATTCAGGGCTGGCGGCGTACGCTTATACTCGCTCCTTAAAACGTGCCTTCTATTTCAGTGACGCGTTGGATTACGGCATGGTTGGGATAAATGAAGGACTGATTTCAACAGAAGTCGCGCCATTTGGTGGTGTTAAAGAGTCAGGGCTTGGCCGAGAAGGCGCGCGACAGGGGTTGGATGATTACTTAGAAACAAAATACACCTTAATGGGTGGCTTATAACCAACACTGGATGTGAAAATCAATAAATCCGAAATTTAGCTATTTCATTGCCTGATTTTATTTTTACACTTAGGTATATTGAAAATATACCATTAATCGGCCAGCCAAATGCTGGTCGGTTTTATTACAGAATAACAAGGCTCAGCCTGAGGAATTTCCATGACAATAGCAAAAATCGGTATCGTCACCGTCAGTGATCGTGCAAGCGCCGGTGTGTACGAAGACATTTCAGGCCAAGCGATTATCGATACCCTCAATGATTATCTGACATCAGCGTGGGAGCCGGTGTATGAAGTGATCCCTGACGAGCAGGATGTGATAGAAGCCACCTTGATTAAAATGGCGGATGAGCAAGATTGTCACTTGATCGTGACAACCGGTGGCACTGGCCCAGCTAAGCGCGATGTAACCCCAGAGGCGACAGAAGCGGTGTGCGATCGTATGATGCCAGGCTTTGGTGAACTGATGCGTGCAGAGTCACTTAAGTTTGTTCCTACCGCTATTTTATCACGTCAGACCGCAGGCCTGCGTGGTGATAGTTTGATCGTGAACCTTCCGGGCAAGCCTAAATCTATCCGTGAGTGTTTAGATGCTGTATTCCCTGCCATTCCTTACTGTATCGACCTGATGGAAGGCCCATACTTGGAATGTAACGAAGCGGTCATTAAGCCTTTTCGCCCAAAGCAGAAGTAACGAGTCGCTCAAGATAAAAAATGAGAATTGGCGGTATTGCGCACGTTCTTGCTCTTCATCTTGAGGTAACTTATATAATTAAGGTCGAACTATCAGGTTCGGCCTTTTTTATGTGGGTAAGGAAATCCATAGCCTGTTAACTAAATGAGATGAGAAGGAGAGCGGTCATGAAGTTGAAAAAATTAGCTATTTTGTTGGCATTGGCTGTTGCCCCTGCACATGCTGGTTGGGACAAATTTAAAGAGTCTGCCGCTGAATTGGGTGACCAGGTGAGCGAAAGTTCCAAGAAAGCGTGGGATGATGTGTCAGCGTTCTCAAAAGAGAGTTGGGAGTCGGTCTCGGAATGGGGTGAGGACGCCTATAACACCGCAGGCGAATGGACAGATGCGTCGGTGGAGAAAAGTAAAGAATGGTTGGATGCCGCCGACGCCAAGCTTGATGATATGTTGGATCCGGATACTCCGGATGAAGCTCGCTATGCAATAGATACCATGGCGGATGCGGCGTTGATTCGCCTGTTTAATGAGCAGCCATCTGCAAAATTGTTGTTTGACAGCGCCTACGGTTATGCGGTGTTTGATTCACGCAAGTTTTCATTAATGCTGCATACAGACCAAGGTGCTGGTGTTGCGGTAAATCGCCAAACGGGTAAGCATACCTACATGAAGATGTTCGGTGCTGGTTTAGCTGCCGGACTCGGTGGTAAATTTTACGAGCAGGTTATTTTATTTGAAAATAAAAAAGCCTTTGATGGTTTTGTGACAGATGGCTGGGAAGCGACCTCTGAAGTTGGCGCGGTTGTCGGGACAGAAAGTGCTGAACTGAGTGCAAAGTATAATGGCGGGATGGCCATTTATCAGATTGGTGAAAAGGGCTTATTACTTGATGCCAACATATCAGGCTCAAAATACTGGATTGACACCGATCTTACCCAGTAACATTCCCAATGTAGCTTAGTTTCAACATTGCGTATCCTACTTTAGTTATCGTTGTTAATAGCTAAGGTAGGGTATTAACTGACAGTTGCAGGCTGTTATTGATACCAGGTAATGGTGGCATCGTTGCTAGCCGCGTAACTCATCCTCATCTACACTACTCTCATTGTTCTTGGCATCCTAAGTGAGCACCTTAGCGGGTCGTTGTTGATGGGGGAGCGTGATGAAAGGGTTTATTAGTGGCTTACCCAAGGTTGAATTACACCTTCATATTGAAGGTACACTTGAACCTGAAATGATGTTTTCTTTGGCACAGAAAAACGCAGTACCATTGCCCTTCGCGTCGGTTGAGGCCTTGCAAGCGGCTTATCAATATAATGATTTGCTTGATTTTATTCACTTATATTCCGAGGGGGCTCGTGTGTTATGCACTGAGCAAGATTTCTATGATCTGACTTGGGCCTACCTTCATCGTTGTAAGCAAGAACATGTACTTCACACTGAAATATTCTTTGACCCGCAAATGCATATACAAAATGGTGTTGCTTTCTCAACCGTGATTAATGGCATTGATCGAGCGTTGCTAAATGGACGAGAGCAACTTGGTATATCGAGCTGTCTAATATTGTGTTTTCTACGTCATTTGAACGAAGATGACGCAATAGCGACTTTCGAGTTAGCACTGCCTTATAAAGATAAAATCATCGCCGTGGGGCTCGATGGCGTAGAGCGTGGGAATCCGCCAGATAAATTTGCACGTGTATTTAAAATGGCGAGAGATGCTGGGTTTAAAACGGTTGCGCATGCGGGAGAGGAAGGTTTAGTGGACAATATCCGTACTGCGATTGAGCAACTGAAGGTGAACAGAATCGATCACGGTGTAAAGTGCACAGGTGAGCCGGCGCTGATTGAAACACTGCGTCAAACGCAGATCCCCCTGACATTATGTCCTCTTTCTAACATCAAGCTTCAGGTCTTTGAACGCATTGACGATCACAATATTGTTCAGTTACTGGATGAGGGACTGTGTATTACGATTAACTCTGATGATCCTGCCTACTTTGGGGGATACATGAATGCGAATTTTATGGCCGTAGCTGAAACATTTAACTTATCGAAATCGACCATGGCCCGTTTTACAAAAATGGCGATACAAGCCAGTTTCCTCAGTGGTGATGAAAAAGCAGCTTTACAAGCTCGGCTGAACCATTATCTGGACTTACAGTTTAAGCCTGTTATTTAAATGAGGTGTATTGCTAAGTTACCGCTATAGGCAGGCTTTAGCGTGACCACCATTTTTTCAGTAAGGCGATAAAGGTGGTTTTAGGGGCGTGAATGCGTGCTTGGTCGATGCCGATGTAATACGAGTGCATGAACTTTTGCCGAAGAGCCTCTTGTTGTTGCGGTGCCAAAGCGGTTATTAGTGATTGGCTGACCATGGTCGCCTGTTCGTTCGCATAGCTGTAATCAATGCCATTGTAGCCCTGACATAGTAACCATAATGAGGCGATCACGCTGACTTCTATGTGGTTCATCGTCGTGAATTTATCTGCATGGTTGGTGGCGACATGTTGACTAAACAGCTGTTGCATCTCATTGATTTTTAACTGAGTGGTGTTGAACTCCTCAAACGCCGTTTGAAATGATTGGGTGAACAGCCCTAATGCCAATCCACTTTGTGGTTTGTCGGCTTTTTGAGTGCAGACCTGAGTGAAAAACGCAGAACGATACTGGATAAATTGTCTGGTGTATTCGCGCTCGCCCTCGTCGAAAGGAAGTAAAGCCAAGCCAAATTGGGCGAGCATCTCATTAAGTGATTTCATTGTGTTACCGTGATTATATTTTGATTATTGTTCTAAATTAATCGCGTAATATACATTAATAACAGAATGAAAAACGAAAGGAAGTGGTTATGGCTGCATTTTATGAGTTATCGGCTAACAAGATAAATGGTCAAACGATCGCTATGAGTGAGTTCGCAGGGAAGGTGGTTTTGGTCGTCAACACCGCGAGTGAGTGCGGTTTTACCCCCCAATATCATGGTTTGCAGGAACTGTTTGATAAGTATGAAGATCAAGGCTTAGTGATTTTAGGCTTCCCTTGCAACCAGTTTGGTGGTCAGGAACCGGGTGGCAATGATCAGATAGAGCATGTCTGCCAGCTCAATTATGGTGTGACATTTCCTATGTTTGAAAAGATTGATGTTAATGGTGCAGACAGTCACGCGATTTTCAAATATCTGACTAAAGCCTTACCGGGTTTGATTGGGCAGAAAATTAAGTGGAATTTCACCAAGTTTTTGATTGGTCGCGACGGAAAGCCGTTGAAGCGTTATGCGCCAACCAAAACGCCGCAGTCTATCGAGCAAGATATCATACGGGCGCTGCGACAGTGATCATTGTGGGAACAGCGAGGTAGAAACCGGCTGTTCCGCTTCTTGTTTGTTCGTTCAAAATAGAAATTAGTGGACGCGACTGACTTTTTACGTTATTGGGAGTATGATAATTGTTAATATCAGTTCCAATGCAGTACTTGAATGAATAAATCTCAATTATTATTAGATGTCTGTACTAATGCCTTATTACATCTAGAGTTTAAGAAACTTGATAAACGCCTGACTAATGCTGAGATGAATAACTTACTTGTTCAGTATCTCAAACGAATGGGTAAGGCAGAGCAGTATCGAGTCGTTAGAAAGTCAATAAAAAAATGGTTACTTTTAAATCGGCAGTCAAATGCAAGTTTGGAATACATTTTAGACGAGGAACGAGAGCGTCTGATGCAGACGAGTTCCACAGATTTGTTTCAATTTGTGGAACTTATCAGTGAAATAGAATCTCAACTTAACACCAAAGTGCAGTATTCTCAGGCTCGAAATATCGACTTAAATGCTCGATATGGAGAGGTGCTAGTGTGTGTGGTCGATGATGATCTTACATCGAGTTTTGATGACCATGGATTAATGATCAAATCCACTCAAATTCTATTTATTGGCTCAGAGGAACACAAAAACATTTTTTCTGTTGCCGTTGATAAAAGCATTTGTTTCCAGTCGGTAGTGGGTTACGAAGATGAAACCCATCTACGTGTCGAGTTGTTCCGCATGTAACTACAGTGTACCCGACTAGCATCGAATTAAGATTTGTCTGTTGGGTACAGGCAATGATACAGGTCGAGATTATTCGGCTGATAAAACGCGTTTATTTGGTCCAGTGTTACTTGTTTGATTTGCTGGTATTGCGTTTGGGTGAGCGCTATAAGTTCTGTCATCGCCTGTTCGCGTGCGCTACCGCTTTTTTCGTTAGTAAGATACTGTTTTACTAACTGGCGTTGTACCGAAAGATCATTGAAGTCACCCAATTGATCTTGCAGTAACTTAAGTTGGCTGATCTGCTGTTTGGTCTTTTTACGGGGTAAAAGTGGGGTGAAATACTCCAACAGATAGCGTAATTTTTTGCAGCAGATCCTCAGTCGGTGAATTGCGTTATCATGGCTGTTTACATTAATGCCCATGCATCGGTTCTCGACCTTTGTAAAGTGATACCACAAGATATTGTGTACCCGTGTTGCCGCTGGTTGTCTTCCTTCTTCCGTCGATTGATACGCTAATTCATCCAGTAAGCGGCTAATGAGCAGGCATTGCTGGTGGTAGGTATCAGATTTTAGCCATCGTTTTAGTTCTTTTAGCGTTTTACGTCTTTCATCTTGTATGTCATCGAAGAATCGGGTTAGCCCCTTATGGTGAGTGTGTGCAAGTTCCGAGAAGTAGTCATCCATTTTCATCAGAAGTACGTCAAGATCCCGCAATGAATTGGTGTGTTGCATAAGGGTTTTTAGCTCTCGTTTAAGCCTGTCTGCTGGTCCTTTCTCAAAAAGATTGCTAAGTAAGCCGATCAGTGAACGGCTACGTCGGAGAGATACCCGATATTGATGTAAAAATTCCTCATTGTCGTCACGAATTATACCCAGTTCATGGCGCCGAGCATGTTCAAACTCATGATAGAGAAATTGGACCGTAGGCGGGTGGATTTCCATATTGGGGGTGAGTTTGACCGTAGGCTTACGGCGTTTAGGAAGGGGTTGTTGATCGCGTTTAGTGACAGACATACTACATCTTGTGGTTACCTGAGTTTATTAACTTTAGTGTGTTATTGGCGGTGAAGTTGCATGATTGCTGAGACGCAGCGTTTAAAGAAGAGTCAGGATGTTGGGTTGTACTGGGTGTTGGCAAGCAGGCTTTACAATGTGGATTTACAACCGTTGGCTTTCGTTTGCAGTGTAAACTTCTCACCTCTTATGTGTAACTGCTAATCCTTTAGAACGTGCAGTTACACAAGAGGCTGACATGATGATCGATAATCCACTGGGTACTGATGGCTTTGAGTTTGTGGAATATACCGCACCGACAGGAGAGGGTATTGCGGGTCTGAAGCAATTATTTCATCAAATGGGATTTGCGGAGGTGGCTAAGCATAAGCATAAATCGGTCTGGTTATATCGCCAGGGTAATATTAATTTCATTGTTAACGGTGAGAAGCAGTCGCAGGCCGAGGGCTTTGCCGACATGCACGGTGCAAGTGTGAATGCGATGGCATTCCGGGTAGCCGATGCTGCGTATGCGCTATCTTATGCAGTAAAGCAAGGCGCTAAGGTCTGTGCTCCTCATGCTGGACCGATGGAGCTCAATATTCCGGCGATATATGGTATCGGTGATTCATTGATTTATCTTGTTGATCACGCCAGTGATCTGGACATATATGATGTCGACTTTGCGTATTATCCAGACTATCAGGAACGGTTGGCAGCCGTTGATGCAGGACTTAAAGATATTGACCATCTTACCCATAATGTACAACACGGTAATATGGATCGCTGGGCTGAATTTTATGAGCGTATTGCCAATTTCCGTGAAATACGGCACTTTGATATTAAAGGCAAAATGACGGGCTTGCAATCACGTGCTATGACAGCCCCTTGCGGTAAAATTCGAATCCCGATCAATGAATCCAGCGATGACAAATCTCAAATTGCCGAGTACCTGAGCCAATACAATGGGGAAGGGATCCAGCATATCGCATTGAGTACTGATGATATTTTTGCGACGGTATCGGCCCTCAAGGTAGGTGGGGTGGTGTTTATGGACACACCTGACACTTATTATGAGGGGATCAATAAACGTGTTGAAGGCCACCATGAAGACGTAGAGAAACTTCAGGAACTTAAGATTCTGATCGATGGTGATGAAACAGGGATCTTGTTGCAGATTTTTACCGATACGGTCATTGGGCCGGTATTTTTTGAGATTATTCAGCGTAAGGGTAATGAAGGATTTGGTGAAGGGAATTTCCAAGCGTTATTTGAATCCATTGAATTGGATCAAATGCGTCGAGGGGTATTAGGATGAATGAACCCAAATGTGCCAACAATCTCACAGTTATTTAAATGCATCACAAACGGATAAGGCGTGTTGTTGTGATCTGTATCACCACTATTGGTGGTGATATAGGTAATACCTATATCAAGGCACCGTTTATGTATTTTTCTGTGTGTGATTAGCGCTTTACACTATGGCTAACGTTGAGAACAACATTATTTCTTGAGGGCTTAGCCATGAACGTAACACCTAAATGGTGGCATGATGCGGTTGTCTACCAGATCTATCCACGTAGTTATTGTGACTCGAATAATGATGGAATGGGCGATCTGCGCGGTATCATCAGTAAACTGGATTATTTACAGAAACTGGGTGTGAATGTGTTGTGGCTATCGCCGGTCTATCAGTCACCGATGGACGACAATGGCTATGATATTTCGGACTATCAAGCTATCGCGCCGGAGTTCGGTACCATGGCCGATATGGATGAGCTGCTAGCCCAGGCAAAGCAGCGTGATATTCGTATTATTATGGACTTGGTCGTTAACCATACTTCTGATGAACACCCTTGGTTCAAAGAAGCACGACAGTCAAAAGATAACCCATACCGTGATTACTATATTTGGCGCAAACCCAATGAAGATGGCAGTGTGCCGGATGAAATGGGATCGGTATTTGGTGGCAGTGCCTGGGAATTTGACGAGCATACCGGCGAGTATTTTTTTCATATATTCTCTAAGCGCCAGCCAGACTTGAATTGGGAGAACCCGAAAGTTCAAGAAGATGTGCATAAGATGATGAACTGGTGGCTCGATAAAGGCGTTGGCGGGTTCCGTCTTGATGTTATTGATCTGATTGGCAAAGAAATCGATAACAAAATCACGGGCAATGGTCCTCGCTTACATCCACTTATTCAGCAGATGAACCGTGCGACATTTGGTGATAAAGATGTCTTAACGGTTGGTGAAACGTGGGATGCAACCCCTGAGATCGCCAAGCTCTACAGTAACCCAGCACGAGAAGAATTCTCGATGGTATTCCAGTTTGAGCACATCAGCCTGACATGGAAGCACGGGGACAAGTGGTCGCCAATTCCGCTCGATTTACCTGCGCTGAAGCGCGTGCTGACCAAATGGCAGGTAGAACTAGCTGATGAAGGGTGGAACTCATTATTCTGGAATAATCATGATCTACCTCGTATCGTGTCGAAATACGGCTGCGAAGGCCAATATAGGGTTGAGTCAGCGAAAATGTTGGCGACGACGCTGCACATGATGAAAGGTACGCCTTATGTCTATCAGGGTGAAGAAATTGGCATGACCAATGTCACTTTTGAAAGCATTGATGACTATCGTGACATTGAAACGCTGAATTTCTACAAAGTGCGTACTGAAAATGGCGTATCGCCTGACGATCAGTTGGCGGCCATTCATGTGAATAGCCGCGATAATGCGCGTACCCCGATGCAGTGGGATGAGTCTGAAAACGGTGGCTTCTCAACGGCACAACCGTGGATCAAGGTGAACCCGAATTACTCGAACATTAATGTGGCGCAAGCGTTGGATGACCCGAATTCGGTGTTCTACCATTACCAGCAATTGATCGCCCTGCGTAAAACGATGCCTGTGATTGTTTACGGCGCGTTTGAACCCGTGTTCGAAGAGCATGAAACGGTATTTGGCTATCTGCGTTCTAACGATGAACAGCGAGTGTTTGTGTTGAGCAATTTCAGTGCTCAGACGGTGACTCTGGATATTCCTGCATCATTACAAGCAAGTCATGTGGACTGTTTGATTAGTAACTATGAAGCCCCGACTGTATTGTCTGAGACAATAACACTGAAACCGTATGAGTCATTTGCCGTCGTGTTATTTACGAACGAGTTGAAGTAGATATTAATTTGAAGCCCTTACCATATGATTTTGGTAGGGGCTTTTTCATTGATGATCACCAATGCGGACGCCCTCGTTTGTGACGATTTATAGGTATTTAAATGATGCACCATATTCGGCAGCATGATGGCAATATTACGGTTTATCTCCCACTGAAAGAGCGGGATATTTATCTGGTAGGTACGTTTAGTCAGTGGCAAGTGCAGCAGCGTTTTAAAATGCAGTCGTGTGGTGGTCAGCTGATACTGACGGTTCCGTTTGAGCCGCTCAATAAAATCGGTAACTCAGGGTATATTGAGTTTTACTTTTGGGATGACGCTGCGCAATTACCGTTACCCATACCATCGGACCTTTCAGCGGGTTATTACTTTAATAATCAGTGTAATCAAGGCCATAATTTACTTCTGTTTCCCACATCGCCTTCCACATCAGAATTACTCACTATCGCTGACTTATCCAATCAGTCGCTAACGATTAAGCAGTGTGAAACGGAATTTGACTCGGTTAAACAGCTTGCCAATTTTCGGGCTGTCACGGGTGGGGCATTAGCACCAGATAGACTTTATCGAAGTTACCACCCAGTGCTGGCATCACGGCAGAATCACCCGCAGTTGAAGTCGATTGAAATTGTACGTCAGAAGGCGGTGAGAGCCCTGTTTGAACAGGCTGGTATTCAGACGGTCATTAATCTGTCGGAAACTACGAGTGAGCTTGTTCAGGCAATGGAAACGGCACCAGACTCTGCTTATAAGCAATGTTGGCAAGAGCGGCGTGTTCATTGCGTGCCGATGGCCTATGAAACAGTTTATTTTATGTCTGACCGTGATGAGTCCTTTCTGCCTAATGAGCTAGGTTTTCAGTCTGGTATACGGGAAGTGATCAATATTGTTGCCAGTCAACCAGGTCCGTATCTGGTGCATTGCCGATTAGGCTCTGACCGCACTGGCGTTGTATCAGCGTTTTTACAGTTACTGATGGGAGCTGAGGTCGTTGATATTGAGCAGAGCTACTTGATTACCAACCAGTTAGGGATCGGTGAGTATCGGTCATTTAAATTATTGCGTCATGCATTGGTAACAAGCTTGGGAGTCAATTGTTTTGAGCCGGAGGTGGATTGTGTTGGTGAGTATCTGGCTACTTTAGGGATCTTTCCTGAGATTATCGAGAGGGCAAGAATGCACCTTGCTGGTGGTTGAAAGCTAATCATGGTGTAATTTGCCGAGCGAAGATTAGCCCGGCAAATAGGTACGGTGTTTGAGTTACGCCCGATACAAAATCGTTAATGATAAGGCACTTTGCATATAAGTCGTTTGGACCTGACGAGTGGTGTGGTTGCCTTCTGAGGTATCACAGACAATGTGCCATTTGCTGCCTTCCGGTAATCGGTATCGGGTTGGAATGGTAGAGTTGTTGATGAGGTACATCAGTTCATGGCCGTCTTTATACAAGCCAAGGAATAAGGCGAAAGCTTCAATGCTCTGCCAATCATCCCCGTTCATCAATTGACCATTAGACCGTTTCCAATTTACGCGGTGATGGCCCCTTTTCGACCCGCTGAATTCACGGATAAACGGTACCATGATATTTTTTCGTTTCATGATCATCGTGGCGAACCAGGCTCGAAATTCATCGCTGTCGTTGGTGGTTTGCCAGTTTGCCCAGCTAATCTCATTGTCCTGACAATAGGCGTTATTATTACCACCTTGGCTATGCGATAACATATCAACTGCCAATACATGAGGGATGCCAAAACTAAATAACAGTGTTGCCATTAAATTACGTTTTTGGCGTTCTCGGCGGCATAGCACGGCGTAGTTGTCGGTTTCACCTTCTATTCCTTGATTGTTCGATCGGTTATCACCATGTCCATCTCGATTTTTTTCACCATTGGCTTGGTTATGCTTGTTGTTATATGACACCAGATCTTGCAGAGTAAAACCGTCGTGATAAGTAATGAAATTAACCGGTAATTTATCGGGCCATTTACCAGCACTGAATAAATCCCGTGATCCCATTAAACGTGTAGCAAATTCTTTGGTATTGTTTTCGTGACAAAGCCAGTAGCTTTTTACGGTATCACGAAACTTATCATTACATTCATTCCAACCTCGAGGGAAATAACCAAGTTGGTACCCATCGGGTCCAATATCCCACGGTTCCGCGATCAGTTTGACCTGTCGAAGAATAGGATCTTGAGCAATAGCTTTAAAGAAAGCACTCTGAGTGTTGAAACTGTCACCATAACGACCAAGCGTCGTGGCAAGATCAAACCGAAAGCCATCAATTTGATAATGGTTGACCCAGTGTCTGAGAGTATCAAGTACAATGTTGAGGCTGGGTTGGTATCTCAAATCAACGGTGTTACCACAGCCAGTGTGGTTGCAGTAGTTTTTATTAGTGTCTTGGAGGTAATAGCTTTTGTCTAGGGCTTTAAAATGAAATGTTGGTCCTCCATCACCGCCTTCTGCGGTATGGTTTAAAACAATATCCATGATCACTTCGATACCGTTCTTATGCAGTTCTCGCACCATGGTTTTCATTTCAGTAACTGCATCAAAGATAGCGTAGCGGGGTTCAGGAGCCATGAAGCATAAGCTGTTATATCCCCAATAGTTAACTTTATCCATTTTGAGCAAGTGTGGTTCAGACATGCAAGACGTCACAGGAAGGAGCTGTAATGAGGTCATACCATGCTGTTTGAAGAACGCAATCATTGTTGGGTGGCACAGACCAAGGTAGGTACCTTGTAATGATTCGTCTAGTTTTGGATGTTGTTTGGTGAAGCCTTTGACGTGGGTTTCAAACAAGACTGTTTCTTCACGGGGGATTTGGGGTAAGACAGTATCTTGCCAGTCAAAATTATGGTCAATGACAACTGACTTTGCAAACTGCCAGCTTTTTTCAGCGGTAAAGGGCTCGACATAATCTGGGATAGAATCCAGTGCTTGTGAATAGGGATCTAAAATTAAGCGGAATTCATTTTTATCTTTGATTTGATAACCATAAACTTGGCCATTTTTGATCCCGGGAACAAACGTGTAGTGAATGTCTAAATATTGATTATCAAGATCAATGAGATGCTTGTTGTTGTTCTCGTCAAATAAAACCAAATTAATGTTTTTGCTTTCTGAGCTGTGAATGGCAAAATTACAACCCTGATCACATAATGTAGCCCCAAGTGGAAATGGCTGAGCTAATTTAGCGAACATTTTATAAATCTCTTAGAAAAATTGACACATTATTACCTGCTATTAAATAGGGAAAATTGTTTCAGTCAAGCAATGATTATTTTTAAAAAAAGTTTGATGTTATTCTCTATCTGAATAATCCAATTAGATGATAATTTGGTGATTAGCCTCTAATTTCGAACGTTAGTTTTGTAATTTTATTTCAGAATTACGCCTAACCTTCGTGAGGCGTATCACGAAAACTCTCTCATCCCTTTTTCCTACGCCCCCGTCATCCTCCCATCTCATCCCTGTGCTGGGATGATGCGTGTATTTACATCAACGTTGAATATGAGTCCTGAAAAGATTGCTAGAGAGCAGTCGAGATATAAATATAATAAAGGGATATTCCTATGAAACATAAGTTAGTACCCGTAGCAGCGGCATTACTTACTGCGCTAACCTCATACAACGTAGCTGCTGAATCAGCCACAGATATTCTAACCGATGGTTGGGAAGTACATGGTTATGGTTCGATGAACTACCGTATGAATGATGGCCAATCATTTGATACTGAATTCGGTAAGCCAGATTATAAAACAGTCGGTACATACGGAAAAAGTAGTTCTCAGGTTGAGTTTGTTCTGAAGAAACATACTGAGTTCGCAAATGGTGTATACAGTGATTTCGTAACTCGTACCGAATACGGCAATGGTGACTCCTTCTATTACACTTCTTCTGGCGCCGAAAAGAAAAATGACGTTGCACAGCTTGAAATTAAAGAAGCTTACGTTCTTTTAGGTAACCTTCCTTACTTGCCAGAAAATTCAGAAGTTTGGGCGGGTCGACGTTTCCTAAATCGCGCTGCAAGTGGTTTATCTGGTGAGTTCTGGAAGCAGTCTTCAGGCACGGGTGCTGGCTTTGAAACAAAATTCGATAATGGACATCGTGGCGGTATCGCACTGATGTCTGCAGACCCAGAAGCGGGCTTACCGGCTGATGAGCGTCCAGCAGATGGTGATCGTACAACGGTTAGCTCTCTTGATTTCTACTACTATGGTGTTCAGGCATTAGGTGGTAGCTTAGATTTTGATCTGAAAGTTATGCATCGTGCAAATCAAGATCCTAAAGTCGGTTCCGATCCGGCTGAAGACGGCGTGGGTATGTCTGTCACTTATAACCGTGATTACTACGGTTTCAGTGGCTGGTCTCAGACCGGTCTTGCATACGGTAAAGGTCTTGCATCTAACCGCGGTGTGAACTTCGGTGGCTGGAGCACACTAGAGGATTCTGGTGAATCCATTTTCTTCACAACCTACGGTGTGGCGAATCTTGGTACTAACTGGCAGATGGGATCTGAAATTACATGGTTCCAAGCTTTAGATACACTCTTTGGTGCTGAAGATCTTAAGCGCGGTATCATTGCGGTTCGTCCAACTTACAAAGTAAATGATAATTTCCGTTGGGAATTCACTGGCTCATTTGCTTATGAAGACGGTAAGGATGGTTACTGGGGCCGTACTGGCGATGCCGTTGATAGTCAAATCTGGAATGGTGAAGTTGCTGCTGTATTTACAGTGAATGCTGACTACTTCGGTCGCCCACAGATTAAACCTTATGTTAGCCACATAATGGCAGATGATGAAGCCAGTGCTAAACAGTTAGGTATTAAAGATGGTGACAACGAAACAGTATTCGGTGTTCATGCTGAAATCTGGTTCTAAATGATGTGATTATGAAGGCAGCCCTCGGGCTGCCTTTTTGAGGTATATCTCTATGGTTTTTGGGATAGTGAGAGCTCCAGAAATAATAAAAATATACCTACAAATGCCTAAAATCAGTAAAGGTATGGGAGAAAAAATGAACAGTATTAAAACGACGTTAGCTGCATTGCTTGTTGCTACTCTGGCTGGTTGCGCTACTTCCCAAGTTGTTGATCTTCCAAGTAAAGATATCGTGATTACTCAGCAAGCTTGCTGTGAAATGTACAGTGAGTTTGCTTGGATCCCGATGCAAGGCGAGAATATTGATTTCGCCATCGATGAGTATTCACAGGTCGGGGAATTTGAAGATGGTCGCAGTTATTTCGCCGGCTTCGTTCTGCCGAAGAATGTTGAGCGGATGCAGGTAGAACTCAAAAGCTGGATGCGCAGCAGCGGTGTGCTAGCCCCGAAAGTACTGTTACTCAGTCCCGAGTTTCAAGTAGTAAAAACCATTGAGCTGATGGACTTTGACGTCAAGTTATCAGATATGTTCCGCTTATCCAGCTATCAGGACCGCTTTACCATGGATCAAGCGACAACGCCGTATATGGTGGTGTATTCACCATTTGAATATCGTCAGGGAGAGATTCAGATCCCTCATCCTGAGCGGGTACGTGCCGAAGAACTGGGCCTGGCTCGACCAATGGTGACTGATCCGACTATTGAGCATCAAAAATACGGTTTACTTGAGTTGGATTTAAAACCGCTGGCGCTGCGATCATACCGAGCAGGCGAGGTGACTAGCCAAGAGCAAGCAGCAGCTAACGTCAAAGAGGCAGTGCCGAGTGTGGCGAAAGAGGTTGCCCTTACTACTGTGGAAACAACCAAAGCCGCATCTACCGCTTCTTATTCGATGTTGCCGGAAAGCGAAGCATTCTATAACAGCCAGATAAAAGCGGCTGTCGCCAGTAAAGATATGAAAAAAGCCCTTAAGTTAATGGAAGAGGCGAAGCGCGCGGGCTCACCAAGTGCTGAGGCGACGTTTTTGGAACTTATACAACACTAAGTTTTTATCAAGTTATTATCGCTAACGGGTAGACAGTTGTCTGCCCGTTGTTATTAAGAGAACAGGTTATGATCAACGATTCCGATCACGTTAAGGAAAACATGAAACCTAGTAAGTATGTTGTTTATCAGGTTTTTACCCGGTTATTTGGTAATACTCACTCAACCAGTCTCCCGTGGGGGACCCGAGGGGATAATGGGGTCGGTAAGTTCAATGATTTTACTGAACGTGCATTAACAGAAATAAAAAAGCTGGGAGTGACACATATCTGGTATACCGGTGTGCCGCATCATGCTTTGGTAGCCGATTATTCTGCCTGGGGGATCAGTCAAGATCATCCGGCTGTTGTGAAAGGCCGGGCAGGATCACCATATGCCGTGAAAGATTACTATAACGTCAACCCAGATTTAGCCGTCGATCCGGCCAATAGACTGGATGAGTTCAAAGCCCTGATCGCGCGTAGTCATCAGTGTGGCTTGAAAGTGATCATCGATATTGTGCCTAATCATGTTGCGCGACAGTATCAGGGGCTGACCAACCCGGATGGAATCGAGGATTTTGGCTGCAACGATGATACTCACGTAGAGTATCATCGTGAGAATAATTTTTATTATATTCCGGATCAGCCTTTTCGACTGCCTGCATACGAAGCGGGTTTTGAGCCGCTGGGTGGAGAGGCGCATCCATTGTTGCAAACACCGTATGTAGAATCTCCGGCGAAATGGACGGGGAATGGATCACGTTTAGCGCAACCGACATTTGATGATTGGTATGAGACCGTCAAAGTGAACTACGGTATTCGTCCTGATGGCACGAAAGATTTTGATGAATTACCGGAGGGTTATGCACAGAAGGGTCATGGTGAACACTATGCATTTTGGCAGCAAAAAAGTGTGCCGAATTCGTGGGTGAAATTTCGTGATATCGCATTGTACTGGCTGTCGATGGGGGTTGATGGATTCCGTTATGATATGGCTGAAATGGTGCCTGTAGAGTTTTGGAGTTATATGAATTCCGCGATTAAGCAGGTGAACCCCGAAACGTTCTTGATGGCAGAAGTCTACCAGCCAGCGCTGTATCGTAATTATATTCAGCTGGGTAAAATGGATTACCTGTATGACAAGGTGGATCTGTATGATGCCATTAAATTGGTGATGCAGGGTAAAGGTTCGACCGATGCGATTGCACAGGTGCAAGCGCCGCTGATGGATATTGAACACCATATGCTGCACTTTTTAGACAACCATGACGAGCAGCGTATCGCGAGTCCGGAATTTGCGGGTGATGCGAAAAAGGGGATGCCTGCCATGTTGGTTTCGACAACGCTCAGTACCTCGCCGACCATGGTGTATTTTGGTCAGGAAGTTGGAGAGGCAGGCGAGCAGGATGCCGGTTTTGGTCGCCATTCTCGAACGACAATTTTTGATTATTTTGGCGTACCAAGTCACCAACGTTGGATGAATAACGGTGCGTTTGATGGTGGGCAGTTAACGGATGCGGAACATGAACTGCGTGACTTCTATCAGCGACTGTTGAATTTTTCACTTAACAGCACAGCCATGCTTGGACATTACCAAGAAATCCACTGTTATAACCAAGAAAATAGCCGTGGTTATAATGGTCAGCAATTCTGTTTTAGTCGTTTTGACCATCATCAGAAATTACTGATTTTGGTTAATTTTGCAGAGATTGAACAGGGCGGTGTTCAGATCAAACTACCAGTATCCTTGATTGACGCATGGCAGTTGATGGATGGCGAGTATTGGCTCACTGAGCAGTTATACGGGCAACAAAGAGTCAAGCTGAATGTCATCGATGGACAAGGAGAGATACAACTTGATGTGCCTCCTTTAGCGTCATGGATTTTTCAGTTGGATTAACTGGAGTATCACGCAGATGAGAGAATATAGCCGCTATTACTCAGCGGCTATATGCATACAATTAATCAGAGGATTGAGTACTTGAGTGAGATTCACTGGCGATAAAGTAAGGCGTACACCATCCGCGGTCTTGTATGTACCAGGTGCAGTGTCCAGACGCTATTGCGACATTAGCAAAGAATAAGCTGGCAGCGATAAACAATGCTTTTAACTTCATTTCTTTTCTCCTGTTCAGACTGAGAACTGAATACAATATTTTGTGATGGATATCACAAATCAATATCAGTTGAGTTAATTCTAGTCATAAATTAATTTTCTGATACTGATTTTTATTGGTACCTAGTGGGTATAGATCGCACACAGTGAAGTCGCTACAGGGGATCGTCTGTAGCGATATGAGTCTAACCGACAGCTGTTAGTGGTGTAGGCTGATGGATAAGAACACCTTGAAGGTAATTAATACCGAGATCCATTAGTAACTGTTGTTCTTCAGGTTTCTCTATAGACTCTGCCACAATGTCGATATTTAATTGAGCTGTAATTTCGCGTAAGTGGTTAATAATATTGGCCTTAATAGGGTCGATATGACAGTCACTAATTAATGAGCCACTGATTTTGACACAGTCAATAGGCATTTTAAGTAGTTGATCATAGCTCGCGTGGCCTGAACCAAAATCATCAAGTGCGATGTGAATACCTCTCTCTCGTAGTCGCTCTAAATTTTTATGTAGCACTAGAGGATTCTCAATGACCCCTGTCTCAACAATTTCGATACAGATTTTATTGAGTGGCAGTGTTAAGTTTTCGGCAATGGTGAATAGTTCATTGATAGCAAAGGTTGAACTGATGAAATCTGGTGATAAATTAATCGCTGCGTAATGAAAACTTTTGGTTGGTAGTGTGTGAATATATGTGAGCGCTTTTAGTACAATGTGTTTTTCTAGCATCTCAATACGTCCCAGTTTTTGCGCATATTGAAACACTAAATTTGTATTTAATTTGTCACCATTGATAGAAAATTCGGATAATAATTCAAAGCATTGCAAATTAGTATTATTGATGGCTTGGTAGTTTTGTCTTAGTAGTTGGATATTGTCATCATCTAATTGTTCAAGAAAAGCTAGGTAATTATCAAACTTGGCATTATCACAATTGATGAGTGTATCTGAGGCGAATTTATCGACAATACGCAAATTTACATGCAGTATATTGACGGCCTGTGTAATATTACGTCCTTTCTTACATCCACAGTAAAATACTCTATCTACGTTAAAATTAGTATTCTTTGCCAATAATTCTCTATTGATGCCTTGTGGTAATTTTTCTAACCTTGAAATTGCACGCATATTATTTTCAATGATGATTATCAATGCGGATATATCGTATAGAATATAACTATGCTGATAAAAATCAGTATTATTTTTAATGTAAGTTGCAATATGTTGAAGTATATTATCCCTTTTATTTATTGGGAACATAAAAACAGAGGATAGGTCAATAGCCGCTACAAGGAAATCATTTCTTGTACTGGTGTCATGATTGAGCTTTTGATATGTCCCAAAATGACTTTGGTTATCAAAATATAAGTGCTTTGTATAACGTGCTGATTCTTTTCTCTGTGACATTTTGTAGTCTAACATAATATAAATAATCAAAGAGAACATGAAAAACAAGCTGAGTTTTGTGTTTAAATCAGTCAGTTCAGAGGATAATCCATTATTGAATAAAAGGTTATAGCCAATAATTATTAGTATGATTTGCGTTAATTCTGAAAAGTTTAATGCAGCCAGCATAACGAATGGAAGAAGAATCATATATGTCACATATGAATATTTCACTTCTTTAGCATAAAATAGAACGACAAGAATGCAGGTTATAATTATTATATTATATAATAAATTCGATTTAGATATATCACTTAATGTCCGCAGTGCGGATTTAATATCTTTATGTGTATTAATCCCATGCAGAAATAGCACGGTTATTGGCGCCGTTAGCAGTACACCTATTGCATCGGTTAAGCATAAATTTAACGCCTGAGTGATATTGAAATCATTAGGGGCTAATATTGCAAGAATAAAAGAGCTTATACCCGGGATGAAAAACACATAGTAGCAAAATGCTATCTTATCTATATGAAATTTGTCTTTTAATGTATCGATAAGAGACAGAGAAAACATCAGTAGTGTTGTGACTAATACCGAATAAAAAATACCAACGCCACTATGGCAAAAATCAAGGACACCATAGTAAAACAGTAAACCCAAGCAGAGACCGACGATACCGCTTCTACCGTATAGGTAGGTTACTGCAGACATCATCCCAGCTGTGACGGATATGATTTGTACGATCTCATTCTTCTGGTAAGTTGCTTGCCCATTTAGATAATAGGATATATAAAAACTGAATATGATTAGAATAAATGAAAAAAACATATAGAATAACTTATCAAGTAAGTTAGTCTGACGAATTGAAAGATAATAGCTAATCATGCGATAGTAACTCGGTTCCTGCCATGAAATTTTGATTGGTACAAAGCGGCATCGGCACAAACATAAGCATTTTTAAAGGTTGTATTAGTATTGGATATACCGCCAATTGAAATTGTAACATCTAAGCCAGCAATTGGTTCATTCGCAATTGATTCACGAATTTGTTCTGCTTTATCGTAAAGCGCACTGCATGAAATATTATTAAAGCAGATAATGAATTCCTCACCACCCCAGCGAACGGCTATATCCGTATTACGTATTTTACTCTGGACTCTACGAGTTAATTGGCTAATAACTTCATCACCTTTTTTATGGCCATAGGTATCGTTAATATTTTTAAAATGATCGATATCGATGATAAGCATTGAAAATGTTGTCATTTTGTTTAGTCGTTGCTCATAGTAATCACGGCGATAAAAATTTGTCATTTTATCTGTTTTCATTGATTTACCATGTCGTTTCATCAGGCGTGAGAATAAGTTAAACATAATCGCTATCATTAATGAGGGTACTAATGTCTTTTGCATGATATCAATATAACTAATCCCAATGACGATAGGGTCTTTATCTGAGCAAGGTAATAAAAAAGATGAGCTCTTGATATTATTACTATTGTAGTTATTAATAATTGTAAAATTGTCAGTGTTAAATTTACTAATCAAGTCTGATATTTGTGATTCTTTTATATCAATAGCCAATAGAGAAAATAAACGTTTTTTTATATATATAGGGTAATAAATCGTTCTAATGAATTCATTGGTCATATCTTCATGATATGCATCAGACAGTTTTATATTACAGCCGTAAAAATATTGATAAGTATCTTTGAGTTTTTCATCGATCATAATCCGTTGCATTACAGAATCATGATAATAGTTATTGAATGCTTCTGCATAAGACGGTCGTAATGGCAAAAAATGTGAATAATTAGCTGGGTGCTCAAAAACAGCGATGGTCCATATGTTATTTTTTGCGATGGTATTTAATTCAGAATGCAGTAAATCAATCCCTGTTGAAAGTAATTTTACATCGCTATGCTTACGAACCATGATACTGACATTATTATTGATATACGTCCCTTTATCTCGTCGAACGCTATTGGCATTATTATAGAATGATGAAAATCTTCGACTGGTTGAATATAACTGATTGTAATTGGCAATTATTTCTTTTTCGAGTGGATTAATAAGCATGATGTTATAGGCTTGATAGCTAATTGTAACTATCAAGAACGTAAATAGGCAGATTTTGAAAAATAGATATATCTCTAATTCTTCAATTAGCCGTTGAAGTTTTTGCGTCATTTATGTCTGCTTATTATCTGTGAAGCGGGAATATTACAAAATTTGATTTGTATGTCAAATGAGATTGTTTATTGTGTGGATGAGTGATATTGCTTGATTGTAAGTGGTTTTAGTTTGCGATGAATGTTGGTAATCGGTTGACGTGATTCGTGGATGATAGCCCTACAAAATGTGCGTAGTTTCACAGAGTGGCAATGAAACATCGCAGGGCGTAGGCGAAAGGAGGATGCTCATCTGAGGGTGGAGGAGGAAAATAATAGACATTAATTAGAACAACAATGGACTGAAATGATGAGACGCGTAACGAAATCTTTTGCTCTTTGCACTCTGGCGGCTTCACTGGCTTTCCCAATGGCGGCTTCGGCTATGCAAGAAGGTGAAATTCTCATTTGGATTAACGGTGACAAAGGCTATGAAGGTCTGGCTGAAGTGGGTCGCCAGTTTGAAGAAGAGACTGGGGTGAAGGTGAATGTTCAGTACCCTGATTCGCTTGAAGCTAAGTTTCAGCAAGTTGCTGCAACAGGTGGTGGTCCAGATATTATTTTCTGGGCTCATGACCGATTCGGTGGTTATGCCAAAGCTGGGTTGTTAGCAGAGGTAAAACCATCGACTGAGTTTAAAAATAAATTGGTGGATTTTAGCTGGGATGCAGTGACCTACGATGGAAAACTTGTCGGTTATCCTGTTGCGCTGGAATCGCCATCACTGATTTATAACAAAGACTTACTGCCTGTATCACCCAAAACTTGGGAAGAGTTGTATTCCATCGAGAAAGAGATGGCTGCAAAAGGTAAAAAAGCCATTATGTGGGATGTGAAAAATGCCTACTTTACTTGGCCGATGATCTCCGCAAACGGGGGGTATGCCTTTAAGAAAACCGCGACAGGCTTCGATGGTAAACAAATCGGTGTGAATAATGCTGCTGGTGTGGCGGGTTTAAGCTTTTTGGTCGATTTGGCCAATAAAGGAGTGGTGAACCCAGATATGGATTACGCGGTATCTGAAGCGGAGTTCAATAAGGGTAATGTCGCGATGACCATTAATGGCCCTTGGTCATGGGGTAACCTTGAGAAGTCAGATATTAACTACGGCGTTGCTGTCTTCCCAACATTAGCGGGTGGGACGTCGAATCCTTTTGTTGGGGTATTAAGTGCGGGTATTAATTCGGCCAGTCCAAATCAGGATCTCGCGGTTGAGTTTCTTGAAAATTACCTGATCACAGATGAAGGTTTAGCAAGAGTTAATAATGATAAGCCATTAGGGGCGGTAACCTTGAAATCGTACCAAGCTGTATTGTCAACAGACAGCCGCATTGCTGCGACGATGACCAATGCTGAGAATGGGGAGATCATGCCAAACATTCCTGAAATGACAGCCTATTGGTTCGCGGAAGGTGCCGCGATTGAAAATGCCTTATTAGGTCGTCAGAGTGTTAAAGAAGCGTTGGATACGGCTGCGGCACAAATCCGATAATGCAGTAATTAATATCTTACTTAAATTATGCGCAACTCTTTTATCAGGGGTTGCGCTTTTTTCTCAAAATAATAAATCGTTCAGGTAAGGAACATCATGAGCAGTATGGATTCGGCACCGTTTAATGAGTCGCTGTATGTGAAAGGTACGTTTAACGGCTGGGGTGATGATACACCGATGACCTATATTGGCGGTGGTGTATATCAGGCTGTTCTTTGCCTGTCAGCGGATGCGCATAGTTTTAAGATTTCTGATCAACAGGGTAGTGAAGGATTATGTTTTGCTGCAGATAAATTTAAAGCCGTTGATTGTCGATTGGATCTCTCACAGGTATTAATTCCCGCAAAGGGAATTGGCAATGACTTGGTATTCCATGCTTCAGAAACAGGGCTCTATACCATAACACTGACAGTCAGTGATGCGTCATTGGCAATGATGATTACTCATGGCGGCAATAATAGTGAAGTGGAGGAGTTCCCAAGCCGCTGTACGCAGTTATTCAACGTGCAAGCGGGCTATGACCGATTAGTTGGGAATGGCAATAAGGTGCTTGAACCTGAGCAACTGTTTGAGCAGCTAGCGATTAGCGCTCAGCACAGTGTGCCGTTTGTGTTTGGTGATAACGTTGATGGTTATTATGAAGGCAATACTCATGCTTTTGTTGCCGCTGGCAAGTATCGTCATAAGCAGGGATGGTATTTAGGCACTTATGCATCGTTTACGGATGGAACGTTGAATGACCGGACGCTTGCCAGTCATGCGGACTTATACCCTTACGGTGTCACCCATCATTATGATCAGGCTAGTAATGGCACTCGTAGCCGAGATACATTGATGTTGTTTTCTGGCTTGCACTCCGGTCGTCGCTGTGCTGCGATAAAGGTTGAGTCGTCACAACCTGCAATGCTGTCAATCGCGCCACAGCTTAATCTTGCGATCAGTGCATCGGAGATCACGCCTTTTGCTAATGGTGTGGTCTATGCGATAGCACCTTCATTGCGCCAACAAGGTACACCGTCTTTCATTGCTTTGTGCGCAGATAAACCTTTCTTGTTTGAAGAAACAACGTTTGCTGCTACGCCCGCTTTGCAAGAGAGTGTATTCTTCAGCGGACACCATGTGAAGCCGCTTTTGAGCTCACAGCAGCCAGAAACCAGTATGACTTTGTATATGGCGTTTGCTGAGACAAAGGCCGAAGCAATCGCCTATGCCAATGCCATGCTGGACACTGATGGGGTGACGTGTCATTTGCAGCAGGTGTATAACATGCTGACACACTCCTACCTTTGGACCTCAGATCTTGAGTATAACCGTGCACTTATGTGGGCAAAAGCGTCGGGAAAAGTGTTTGTATCCAGCGAATATGGTAAAGGGATCTGGGCTGGTTTGCCGTGGTTTAAGGATTGTTGGGGGCGGGACTCATTTATTGCGGTGCCGGGGATCACTCTGGTGAATGGGGATTTCGACGATGCAAAAAGCATTATTGATAATTTCGCCCAGATGCAGTTACAAGATAAAACCGATGTGAACTATGGTCGGATCCCTAATCGGGTAACTAGCATGACCAATATGATTTATAACACAACCGATGGTACCCCTTGGATGGTACGTGAAGTCTGGGATTATTTAAGGTATAGCGGTGATAAAGCATATGCTAAGGCGATTTACCCGGTGGTACAAACCTATATTGACGGTATTGATAGGTACTATCTGGATGCTTATGGCTTAATGACCCACCGAGATCCGGATACCTGGATGGATGCCAAGCTAGAAGGACGTCTACCTTGGTCAGCCAGAGGCGATCGGGCTAACGATATTCAGGCGCTGTGGTATACCAGCTTGGTGGTTGCGGTTGAATTAGCCAAACTTAACGGTGATATGTTGAGTGCAGAGCGTTATCAGCTAATGGCGAATCGTGCTCGTGAGAGCTTCCAGCTGATGTTCTGGGATGGTGATCAGCAATTATTGGCAGACCGTTTATACGCTGATAATCGCCGTGATTTACAGGTACGTACTAATCAGTTAATGACCTTAACTGTACCGTTTGAAAATGCGCTGCTGGATAAGCAGGTTGGAGCGAAAGTGGTGAAAAATGCGGTCAGTGAACTGTTATTCCCTTGGGGGGTCACATCGCTGTCGCAGCAGGATCCGATATTCCATCCTTATCACGCGAATAGAGATGAATATCACAAGGATGCCGCCTATCATAATGGTACGATTTGGGGCTGGAATGCAGGCTTCACGGTATCAAGCCTGATTGAGTATGGCTATGCGGATTTTGCTTATCAATTAACGCAGAACCTGGCTGATCAAATATTGAATATCGGTCATCGTGGCACCATGAGTGAAAACCTCGATGCCTTCCTGAATGATAATGGCGAGCGAACCACGACGGGGACATATGCACAGGCATGGTCCGTTTCTGAGTTTACCCGAAATGGTTATCAGGATTACTTAGGCTTCAAACCTGAGCTATTGGACAATAAAGTGACGTTGTCACCTTGTTTGCCATCGCAGTGGCAATTTTTTGATGCACAACTGCGCTTTGGCCAATCCAATTTGCTAATCGTGAGCTATCAGCAACAAGGTAGTGCACAAACATACCAACTCGCCTATCAGCAGCCTGACGATATAAATATTGAACTGGTGCTTACGGCAGCCGATAAATCGAAACATAAGATGACGATCACGGCGTCGCAGTTACCCGCTTTCATTGTGTTTGAACCAGTTAGTGCGAAAGGCAAGGTTAATGGGGTAGAGATGGCATTAGAGTGTGTTCAGCCTAGCTTTGAGTCAGTTATTGGAGAACTAGTATTTGCTCAGCCTGATATCAGTCGGTCATTCCCGGTGCTTAATGGTCAGCATGTATTGCAGCAGCAGGTTGAACAGGCGGGGCTGGAGTCTGCCGTTGACTAAAGCCTAACGCCTTGTGTTTAAATGAAAAAGCGCTGTCAGTTAATCAACTACAGCGCTTTTTATTTGTGATTGGTTGTTGGTTCAAAGTGATAGGATTCGGAGCCAGTGACAATGTCAATCATCATCCATAAAAGTACGTCCTTCCAATGAATAGGGCTCATTGTCATCGTATTCGTTGTGTTCTCCTCTCAGGTGTTTCAATTTAGCTTCGAGTGCTTTTGCTTCCTGATAGTTACCTTCGTTATAGGCAAGGTCGATACGTTGTTCTATATCCTCAATTCTGTCATGGCTGCTCATGTAATGATCCTCCATTTCAAGAAATCATGGCTCAGAAATCACGGATGGAGAATTATGCGTTATTCCTCTTCCGTACAGTTGCTGCCCATTTCTGAGTGTAGAAAGGGATCAGGCAGTATTCCAGCATAAACCACGATGGTTATGCCAACACTGAACTCATAAAAAATTGTTTTAGCATGTTTGGAAAACGCATAGCCCAAGCACTTTCACTGTGGATACCGCCATGATCGATTAACAATTCACACTGTAATAGTGGTGAACAGTGCTGAAGTTGCTCGGCCAGCTCAACGGCGAAATCATGATAGAGGGCAGGGAATTCGGGATTGTCAGGATCGCTCGTTTCATTTGTTCCTATATCCATATAAATTTCAAGAGGAAGGTTGATATCAGCCGCCGCAATGAAGTTTATCATTGGCTGTCTGGCGAACCAGAACGCAGGAGAAAAAACACCAGCCTTTGAGAATACAGATGGGTAGCGTATAGCCGCGTATAAGCTGATCAGCCCCCCCATTGAGCTACCGGTAATGATGGTATGCTCACGCTGTGGCTTAGTCCGGTAATGGGCATCAATATAAGGTTTGAGGGTGTCGACTAAAAATTGACAGTATTGATGGCCCTCACCACCTTGCGGTATCTGAGCATCAGGCCAGCTTGAGAGGGCCATGATAGGTGCGTAGGGCCAAGGTGAATATTCATCACGGCGGCCGATATAACCTCGCTCAGGGCTACAGTCGATAGCGACAATGATAGCACCTGTAAACGCTGAGTTGTGTTGCAGATCATCAAGTTGTTCACCTGCCTGCCAGCTCATTCCTGCAATACACAAGGATGGTTCAAAGACATTTTGGCCATCATGCATGTAGATAACGGGGTAGGTGTGGTGACTGTCTTTATAGTCGACGGGCAGATAGATTCGTACGGTGCGGTAACGATTTAGCTGGGGAATAGAAAAGTTATTAATGATGACCATGCGGTTGGGATCATAGTTTTTAATTTGAGGGTCAAAGTGTCTCAATTATACGGCTCCTAAATGGAAAAAGGCGCTGTAAATACAGCGCCTTGATAATGATGGTGTGTACTTATACACCAGGTTCTTGGTACAGGCGGCGGCAAGCCTTACCATCACTGTGGAACAGGTGACAACGGTGTGCCGGAATACCAACTTTGAATTTATCGCCAGCTTCAATGTCTATTGTGTCAGGACGGCGGTAGATGAAATCAGCATCAACGTGGTCAAGGTTGATATAAGCTTGTGTTTCATAACCCAGCTTTTCGACCACTTGAATTGTCCCTTCGACACAGGCATCTCCTTGTTCACAAGGAACAAGATGCTCAGGCCTAACTCCCAGAGACATACGATCACCTTTGGTGACTGTTGTACCGTCGACAGGGATCCAGAAACTGGTTCCGCCAGCCATTTGAACCATAACACGCTCATCTTCCACTTGTTCAATGAACACACTCATGAAGTTCATTTTTGGTGAGCCAATAAAGCCTGCGACAAAGCGGTTTTTAGGGTAGTGGTACAGCTCCAGCGGTTTACCGACTTGTGAAACATAGCCACCATCAAGTACCACGATTTTTTGTGCCATGGTCATTGCTTCAACTTGATCGTGGGTAACATAGATCATGGTTGAGCCGAGTTGTTTGTGCAGCTTAGCTATCTCTATACGCATTTGCACACGCAATGCGGCATCAAGGTTAGACAGCGGCTCATCTAGCAAGAAGACTTTAGGTTGTGAAACTAATGTTCGACCAATGGCGACACGTTGGCGTTGACCGCCAGATAACGCTTTGGGTTTTCTATCTAGCAGATGTCCCAACTGAAGAATTTCAGCAGCATGGTCAACACGGCGTTTGATCTCGGCTTTATCTGCTTTAGCGAGCTTCATACCAAACGACATGTTATCGAATAGGTTCAGGTGAGGGTAGAGTGCATAAGATTGGAATACCATGCCTACGCCACGTTCTGAAGGCGGGACATCATTCATACGCTGATCGCCCATATAGAGATCACCGGAAGTGATATCTTCAAGGCCCGCGATACAACGAAGAAGGGTAGACTTACCACAGCCTGATGGACCGACAAAAACAACGAACTCGCCATCAGCAATATCGAGATCAACGTTCTTGGAAATCAGGTTATCTCCATATGCTTTACATACATTTCGTAAAGTGACACTCGTCATTGAGTCTATTCCTCTAAGTTTGTTGTTACCTGCAAGACCCCATAGTATTCATGGATTTCTTGACGGGTAAAGAATTTGTATAGCTGAAATGCATAAAAAAATGGGTAGCAACATTCATTCAAGTGATGGAATGAAGTGCTACCCTGACTCAATTTACTTTATTTACTTCCCCAAGAAATAAAGCAGTACTGTCGTCTTTAAAAGTGGTTACTGAAAAAGCTGCTTGTGGCAGTGCAGTATTAGCATCTTCAACTACCCCGTTGGGTATGTTTGTATTTTTGCCTAGAACAACAGCAACAACATCATCCCAGTAAAAAAAGATGAAGGTGGATGAGGGGGGGAGGAGTACTTGGATCACACTTTGTAGGTATAGGGGCTGATAGGGAAATTTAATACAAGTACCATGTGCGCTGTATCACAATCATGGGTCGATATTAGATCTGCATCACTACGTGAATCGACGGAGATCACGCTTTCAACTTATAGGAGGTGGGGGCGTAGTACTTAGGAGGATGCTATGACGCTGATACTGACGGATGATACACCTTGAAAGTTGTGTTGCAGATACAGATCTGGTGTACACCCTATAACAATCATGAAGGATGTTAACAATGAAGAAAGTCCTCACCACCACCGCACTTTGTACCCTTATTGCTTTAGGTTCAATGTCAGCTCATGCCGCCATTGAAGAAGGCCAGCTAACCATTTGGATTAATGGCGATAAAGGCTATAACGGATTAGCTGAAGTTGGAAAGCAATTTGAAGCTGACACCGGTGTCAAAGTCACTGTTGCGTTTCCTGATAACCTGGCAGAGCGTTTCCCTCAGGTAGCGGCTGCGGGGGATGGACCTGATATTGTTATGTGGGCTCACGATCGTTTTGGTGGCTATGCAAAAGCAGGTTTGCTTACCGAGATTCACCCAAGTAAAGAGATGAAAGATAAGATCATCGACTTTACATGGGATGCGGTGACATATGATGGCAAACTGGTGGGTTATCCTATTGCCGTTGAGGCGCTTTCTCTCATTTACAACAAAGATTTGGTTCCTAGTCCACCCAAGAACTGGGAAGACATTGCTGCGCTGGATAAGCAACTTCAAAAAGAGGGTAAGAAAGCCATCATGTGGAACTTACGTGAACCATTCTTTACGTGGCCAGTAATTACTGCCGATGGTGGTTACGCCTTTAAATATACCGCTAATGGCTACGATGTGAAAAATGTGGGTATTAATAATGCCGGCGCCAAGCATGGTATGAGCTTCATTAAATCGCTGGTGGATCAGAAGGTGATCTCACCGGATATGGATTACAGCATTTCCGAAGCAGAATTTAATAAAGGCAATGTTGCTATGACAATCAATGGTCCATGGTCATGGAGCAACATTGACAAGTCGGGTATTAACTACGGTGTAACGCTACTACCTAAATTGAATGGTAATGCGTCTAAACCTTTCGTTGGTGTTCTGACTGCCGGTATCAGTGCCGTTTCGCCTAACAAGGATTTAGCCGTTGAGTTTATTGAGAACTATCTACTGACCAATGAAGGCTTAGCAAAAGTAGATGGGGATAAACCGCTTGGTGCCGTCGCGCTGAAATCATTCCAGACGGTGCTAGATAAAGATACCCGTATTGCGGCCACCATGGATAACGCAATGAACGGTGAAATTATGCCAAACGTTCCACAAATGGCAGCGTTCTGGTATGCACAAGGTAACGCAATTCAAAATATTGTTGATGGCCGTCAGGGTGTTGATGATGCGCTAAATTCTGCCGCCGCACAGATTCTTAAATAACTTACCAATTGGGGAGAGATGTCTCTCCCCGCTTTATTATTGTCATTTTGCTAGCAAGGAGCTGAGATGCAGGCAGTTCAAGGTGCAGAGTTTTTGGGTTCGCCTAAAGAAAGCTCTAAATTAAATTATCGTAAGTGGCTAAAATGGTCACTACTTGGAATAATTGGTACGGTTAACGGTTATGCGACCGTGTTGATGTACGCTCAAGGTGAAATTCCTTTTGCTCTTCTTACCGTTGTTCTAACCGCACTTGCTCTTTATATTTTCGGCAGCAAGAAAACTTACGCTCAGCGTTATATTTACCCAGGTATTGCCGGGATGATCATGTTTGTCATCTTCCCTTTGATTTATACCGTAGGGCTTGCTTTTACCAATTACAGCGCTTCAAACCAACTGTCGTTGGAGCGAACTCAGTCTGTATTACAACAGCGGACATTTTTATCAGGTTCAAGCTATGGCTTCGATCTCTATCAGGTTGATAACGGATATCAGTTAATCATCAAAGATAACGGCGCGCTATTAGCTTCAGATGTGTTTGATCTTAATAATCCACCGTCTGATAAGTCGATGGCCCTGCACCAAGTTGATGCGACACTGGGCAAGAAAGCCGTTATCAAAACGATCATCAAAAACCGCAGTAACCTCAGTACAATTGAGCTGACGATGCCTGATGGTGCTGAAATTCGAATGAGCGGTCTTCGTAAGTTCGCGGCAGAGTCGGCATTGTTTACTCTGCAGAAAGATGGAGAATCGCTACTTAATAACCGTACAGGTCAGACCTTCAAGCCGAATATGGAGATTGGTTATTACCAACCCGTTGACGAAAAAGGGTTTTTTATCGATAAGCCTATTTCGCCAGGATTTGTGGTGGGAGTGGGTGGTGCTAACTTTGAACGAGTGATGACAGATGACGGTATTAAAGAGCCTTTTGTTGGTATCTTTGTCTGGACCATTGTCTTTGCCTTCCTTGCTGTCGCCTTGACGCTAGCGCTTGGTATGGTGCTCGCTTGTATCGTCCAATGGGAACCATTAAAAGGTAGCGGTATCTACCGTGTGCTGCTAATTCTTCCTTATGCGGTGCCGTCTTTTATCTCAATACTGATCTTCAAGGGTTTATTCAATCAGAGCTTTGGCGAAATCAACATGCTGCTTGAAGCGATGCTTGGGATCAAACCATCGTGGTTCTCTGATCCGGTGATGGCTCGAATTATGGTGGTACTGGTTAATACTTGGCTAGGTTTTCCATACATGATGATCTTGTGTATGGGGTTACTAAAATCCATTCCTGATGATTTGTATGAAGCGTCAGCCATTGATGGTGCAGGGCCGATCCAAAACTTCTTTAACATTACATTGCCAATGCTGGTTAAGCCGTTGACGCCACTGCTTATTGCAAGCTTTGCTTTCAACTTCAATAACTTTGTTATGATTCAATTGCTAACGGCCGGTGGCCCGAATATGGTAGGGACGTCTGAGCCAGCAGGTTATACCGACTTACTCGTAAGCTATACCTATCGTATCGCTTTTGAAGGCGGCGGCGGTCAGGACTTCGGTTTGGCGGGTGCGATTGCGACAATTATCTTCTTGTTAGTCAGCGGCATGGCGCTACTTAACCTGAAATTTACCAATACTAAGCTTGAGCAGGACTAAGGAGAGCAGTCATGCCAATGGTTCAACCTAAATCATTAAAATATCGAGTATGGGCAACACACATTGGATTGTGTTTGTTCTTGGCTGCAACAATTTTTCCGCTACTTATGGTGGTCGCTATTTCGCTGCGAGAGGGTAATTTTGCTGGGGGGGAACTTATCCCAAGTAACCCAACGCTTGATCACTGGCGTCTTGCATTAGGTATATCCGTGACTAACAGTGATGGCAGTATTACACCGCCGCCATTTCCAGTACTACTGTGGCTATGGAATACAGTGAAAATTGCAGGCATAACCTCACTTATCATTGTCGCGATGTCGACTACCAGCGCTTATGCGTTTGCTCGTTTACGTTTTAAAGGTAAGAGCACGATTTTAAAAGGAATGATGATATTCCAGATGTTCCCCGCAGTGCTGGGCCTGGTGGCGCTATATGCGGTGTTTGATCGTCTTGGGCAATATATTCCGTTCTTAGGGCTAAATACTCATGGTGGTTTGATCTTTGCTTATCTTGGTGGTATCGCGCTTCACGTCTGGACGATTAAAGGCTATTTTGAAACCATTGATAGTTCACTGGAAGAAGCCGCTGCTCTAGATGGCGCAACACCTTGGCAAGCATTCCGCTTAGTATTGTTGCCGCTATCGGTGCCAATCTTAGCTGTTGTGTTCATATTATCGTTTATCGGTGTAGTAACAGAAGTACCCGTTGCATCGCTGCTACTAACCGATGTAGATAATTATACCTTGGCTGTGGGTATGCAGCAGTATCTCTATCCGCAAAACTATTTATGGGGTGATTTTGCAGCTGCAGCAGTATTATCAGCGATTCCAATTACCACGGTTTTCTTGCTTGCTCAGAAATTTCTGGTGGGTGGGTTAACGTCTGGTGGTGTGAAAGGATAATTTAAAGGCGCATCGTTGGCCGAAAATTAGTAAGAGGTCCAGCCGCAGTCTGGACCTTTTTTATTTGTTATAAAGGAATGGTTGCTCGATGAGGTATGATGCCTCACATTCTCATAGAATAGCTTATTTTACGTATTGTAGTGGCATTGAGAACGGTAAGAACGGGTAAGTATTATCTCTGTGAATTTTTCATCTTATTGTTTTATCGAGGTTTGATTTGTAAAAATGAAAATGCAACTGGTTGTATAGTGTTTTTTAAAATCATGTTTTATTTTATTATTTTAATTCCCCTGACTCTAATAGGCTGATAAAATAATGTCATTAGGGCATCATGTGCCATCGACTAATAATGACAATAAAATGCTTACTTTTCACTTAGGTAAGTAATCTCCAAGTTCAGGCCCTAACTGTGGTTTGGTCGCCGGTCTGTTAGGATCATCTGAACTTACTATTTATATTGGCGTTGCCAGCATAGCTGGGCTTACTTTCAACTTAGAAAATAAGTTTCATTGGTAACCAAACCCGATACGTTGTATCGGGTTTTTTTATATATGCAACCAGTGGATTTATTCTTTCTTTCTTTCTTTCTTTCTTTCTTTCTTTCTTTCTCTACATTCGTTCTGGTGGAACGCGTTATTTTATAAACGGAAACAGAGCTTTCACCTCAGTGGCTGACAATGATTCAACGCGCTCAATATTGCGATCAGGAATACCATCGGGATCAGGATAGTGTTTAAGCACTTTTTCCATGCTGGCTTCGCGGATCAAGTGAAATATCGGATAAGGGGAGCGGTTGGTCAGGTTTTCCGCATCATCTGGTTGTGTACCATGGAAGCAATAATCAGGGTGAAAGCTAGCCACTTGATAGGTCCCTTCATATCCACATTGGAATATCAGCGCATCGATCAGATCTAAAAATTGATTATAGTCGTCAAAATGCTCAAAAAGCGCACTAGCAACCACTAAAGTTGTTTCTAGCTCCTCAACGGGGGTCTCATCGAGTCGCTTTAGCTGTTGATAAATGGATTCGAGCAGTACTTCTTCAGATTGAGTATCGTTAATGTAAATACTGATTTGTTTATTACGGTTGGGTTTGGCGGCAAATGGGCACAGATTAAGGCCAATCACGACAGCCTCAAGCCATTGCTGTACTTCTTGTTCTATTGTATTGAGTTGTGACATTGCTGAGTTCTTTTTCTAATAATTATTGTTCCGCATACAGATATACGGGTATAAAAAAGGGTCAGCGTAAGCGCTGACCCTTCGTATTGTAACGTAAAGCGTGTTGTTAAGCTTTTACTGTCTCAGTGGCGGCTACATCTGCTGAAGTATCTTCCGTTGGGGCAGGGTACTGCTTCACTGGTTTTGCGACCAGTTGACGGGTACCTGTGCGTACTTCTGCGATATTGACTTCAAGCTGATCACCCAGTTGGTATTCTTTTATTTTGTCAATATTAACAATACCAAGCTCACCATTACATTCAATGCGCGTTTTATTATCAACGATCAATGGTGCAGGAATAAACGCCGCAGCGCCATTTTCAAGCAGGCGTACTCGCATGCCAGCACGATTGATATCAAATATTTCAGCGGTGAAAACTGTTTCATCTTTGACGGCATTCTTTAATAGTCGGACATATAGCCAGTCAGCCACATCACGTTCAGCCATGCGATGGTTACGGCGATGCAGAGCGATCTCATCACCTACGTTGTCATCCGGTGTCTGAGAAGGTTCTTGGCCGGAAATTAATGCTTTCAATAGACGATGATTGATCATGTCGCCATATTTACGAATTGGTGATGTCCAGGTTGCATAAACGTCTAAACCCATAGCAAAGTGCGGTGCGGGTTTATTACCGACTTCACTGTATGCTTGGAATTTACGTAAACGATTATCAAGATAGCTTGAGTCTAACGTGTTTAACCAACGACGAAGCGCGCTGAAACCTTGAAGTGTCAGTAGTTGCTCTTTTTCAAACGGTGCATCGACGTTGGTTAGAAAATCCATCGCCGTATCCAGTTTTTCTGGATTGAAACCATTGTGATAGTTGAATACGCCAAGGCCAAATTTATCTCTAAGCGCACGCCCGGCACAGATGTTAGCTGTGATCATGGCTTCTTCGATCATACGATTCGCTGTACGACGAGGGTCGGTATGAATAGCGACAACATCGTTGTCTTCGCTTAATTCAAAGCGGTAATCAGGACGATCAGGAAACACAACCGCATTGGTTGCACGCCATTCTGAGCGAGCGTTAGCAAACTGATGTAATGCTTGAATTTGTGCAATGATAGTCTCGTTGGGTTCCCAACCGTCACAATGGCCGTTTTCAATAAAATCAGACACGTTGTCGTAGGCTAGGCGAGCTTGAGATTTGATCCAAGCGGCAAAGAACTGAATATCCTCTTGGAGAATGCCATCTTTATCGACGGTTACGCGGCAGCAAATCGTCGGGCGTTTTTCTCCTTCAACCAGTGAGCAGAGTTCATCGCTTAGCTCGCGTGGTAGCATCGGGATGTTACGACCTGGTAGGTAGATAGTGAACCCCCGCTGACGAGCTTCATCATCCATTTTGTCACCTACCGCGATATATGACGTTGGATCAGCAATCGCGATGGTGATATCAAAACTACCGTCATCATTTACCACAGTATAGATAGCATCATCCATATCTTTAGTGGATTCACCATCAATGGTAATGAATGGAAGGTCGGTAAGATCTTGACGTACTAAGTCTTCTTCCAGCATTGTCCAGCTGTCTTGCGGTGCAGGCTCAGCATTTGGCAAATTGTGACGTGCCAGTGTTACCCACCAAGGTGCAATTTTGTCATTGCTATCGGTGATTTTTTTTGTGATATCACAGAAGAAGGTTTTGTTATCACCAACAAGTGGATGACGAGAGAGGGTTGCGACCACCCAGTCACCTTCTTTCAATTGTTCTGGATTAACGCCTTTGACGGGACGAGCCTTAATTGCATCCTTTAGCTGAGGATGATCAGGTACCACGTGCAGACGATCACGGATAATCTTGATTCGACCAATAAAGCGAGTTAAGTATTGCTCAATTAGCTCTTGTGGCTCAGCAACTTCACGCTCTTTTTCTGTTCGAATAACCGCCATGACACGATCGCCGTGCATGACGTTTTTCATATAATTTGGTGGAATAAAAATGCTTTCTTTATTGTCAATTTCTAGAAAGCCAAAACCACGGTCAGTCGCTTTGATGGAACCTTCTTTTTTAGGAAGGGTTTCTTGAATTTGTTTTTTAAGCTGCGCTAGCAAAGGATTATCTTGAAACATTATGCCCGGTCTCAGGTTGTTAACTTGGACACTATAAGGTTTTCAGAACGTAAAACCAAGTTTAACCCATTCAAGATGTGTAATTGTTGTAACGCACTGTGTTAAGTGAGAGGAAAGTGCATTGATGGGCATTGAGTTATGCAATTTAGGGAAGAGAAAGACTCAATATAGAACCGTGATCAAATTATGGAATATGCATCGGTATGAATTGGACGTAATAGAAGTAAAACTTTGTTATCTTGAGTGACTCAGTATGGCTGTAAGCTTTCCAATGGATAAGTATCCAGAGATAGGATTCGGTCAATTTGTCCATTAGATTGTTCCGAAAGCAAGCTTAGGTGGGGTAATGAGTACACATAAAAGCGACGCACTCAGATCATTGGCGGGTCAACTTGCCAAACAAGCCGATATGGAGCGTTGGTGCCATTGTTTACTGACAACACTAAAAAATGAGCTGCGCCTTGACACCATCACAGTTATGGTCGAACAAGATGGTGGCACTCAGGTGGTTGCAAACTGGTTAAAGCGTGATTTTACGTATTTTCCCATTCCTAAACGGCTTGAAGAATATAGCGGTGTTCCTACTGGTTTATATCAGCAAGCGAAGCGAAGCGGTCAGTTTGTTCGTGTATTGATGGAAAAACAGGATATGCCGATTTGGGCTGAACGGGAATCACAATGTTGCCAACTGTTATTGCCTATTAGTATGCATCATCGCAGAGTCGGCTTTATCTACGCAGAAACCACCCATCCTGACTATTTTGAACATTGTGTCTCTGAAGTCGAAGAGTTGCTGACGTTATTAGCCTCAGATATTCATGCGCGAATTTTACAGCAAGAAGTACTCGACCATCATCTGACTAGGTGCAGTGTTGAAGCTGAGCTGGAGGTAAGGAATTATTCGATTACACAATACCTTGAATTACTAAAAAAATTGCATGAGGTAACGCTGGAGCTTTCTAAGGCATCAAACTTAGACCAACTCTATCGAAATGCGGTAATGCTAGGCCGTCAATACTTAGGCATTGATCGGATGGCCATCTTTCTTACTGATTTTGAAAAAAATGAGATGCGGGGTACTTTTGGAACAGATCCTGACGGACAATTAGTTTCACGGCATGCATTCAGTAGCGCAATTCCGGATCACCCCCTTGTACATGAAGCCATGAGTCGTAAAGATCATGTGGTGGTTAAAGACAATGTACCGCTTTATTTTGGCACCAAGCAAGTTGGATTAGGCTGGAATGCGATGATAGCGATGTGGAATGGTGATAATTGTATCGGTTGGGTAGCGGCGGATAATTTAATTAATCAACGGATTTTGACTGAGCACCAGAAAGAAATATTAAAGTTGTTTGGTGCAGCACTTGGCCAGCAAATTGTGATTCGACGTCACCATGATACGTTAACCCAGTTGAATCTCGATCTTGAAGAACGAGTGAATGAGCGTACCAAAGAGTTGTTAGTGACAAATAAAGCTCTGGCAGAAGCGAATCAACAGCTTGAACTCTGGTCAATGCAAGATGGCTTAACCGGAATATCTAATCGCCGTTTTTTTGATCATTCACTGCAGTCGTATTGGTTGAGTGCGTATCAAAATGCCGCCCCGATCAGTTTAATCATGATAGATGTGGATTACTTTAAGAGCTTTAATGATCAGCATGGGCACCAAGAGGGCGATGCTTGTCTTAAGAAAATAGCGATTACACTGGAGGAAATCGCAAAGCTTCATGAAATGGCTATTTTAAGCCGTTATGGTGGTGAGGAGTTTGTCTGTATTATTCCAAACCTCACAGAAGAAGCTATCCACGTTGTGGGGCAGACGATGATTGACGCTGTTGCTGAATTAGCATTTCCTAGCAGAAATAGTGAGTTTGGTGTTGTAACCGTAAGTCTTGGTTGTTGCACGATGATCCCGTCGGTTGATAATCGTTGGGAATGTCTGCTAGAAAGGGCTGATGTAGCGTTATATCAAGCAAAAGAGTTTGGTCGTAATCGGCTAGTACAAAATATTCAACAGAATCATGTGATTGAAGACCAATAATGGGAGCGTAATTATCAGCAGAAAGCGTATTGTAAGTGATTGTTCTTTTTATGCGTTGCTTAAATTATAGCTAGGCTGTAGCTGTGCTGTTGTACTTATTGTATAAATAATGGTTACTTGAAAGTTAATTTGTGACATTGCTCAATTTTTTCTGGCTTTTTATCGAGTAATGGCAGACAATGCGCGCCTCAAATCGTCGAGGCCCATGCTTGTGGTTGCTGTTGCAGAACCTTTTAAAGCCAAAGGGGCCCCGTTTTTAGTTAGATTATATATTGGGATCCCAATGCTAGAATCTGTTACAGAATTTCGCCAGTTAGATCTGGCCGACACACTACTTTCCGCACTTGACTCAATGGGCTTCGTTGCGCCAACACCTATCCAGGCGGCGTCAATTCCTCTACTACTAACTGGTACTGATGCACTTGGTAAAGCGCAGACAGGTACTGGTAAAACAGCAGCGTTCTCACTACCGCTTCTGAACAAGCTTAACCTTAACCAGCATAAGCCTCAAGCTATCGTAATGGCACCAACGCGTGAACTTGCGATTCAGGTAGCAGCAGAAATTAAGGTTCTTGGTCAAAATATCAAAGGTCTTAAAGTACTAGAGATTTACGGTGGTGCTTCTATCGTCGATCAAATGCGTGCGCTTAAGAATGGTGCTCACATTGTTGTTGGTACTCCTGGTCGTGTTAAAGACTTGATCACTCGTGATCGTCTACACCTTGATGAAGTGCTGACGTTTGTACTTGATGAAGCTGATGAAATGCTAAAAATGGGTTTCGTTGACGATGTTACTTGGATCATGGAACAGGCTCCAGAATCAGCTCAGCGCGTTCTGTTCTCTGCAACTATGCCTCCAATCGTTAAAGAAATCGTTGACCGTTTCTTACGTGATCCTGCTCGCATTGACGTTGCTGGTGAAAACCGTACTGTTTCTCAGGTTGAGCAGCAGTTCTGGGTTGTTAAAGGCGTAGAAAAAGACGAAGCAATGATGCGTCTTCTTGAAACAGAAGAAACTGATGCATCTATCGTTTTCGTTCGTACTCGTCAAGATACCGAGCGTTTGGCTGATTGGCTATCTTCTCGTGGCTTTAAAGCTGCAGCACTTCATGGTGATATTCCTCAGTCGCTACGTGAGCGTACTGTTGATCACATCAAGCGTGGTGTTATTGATATTCTAGTTGCAACTGACGTTGTTGCTCGTGGCCTTGATGTGCCTCGTATTACACACGTATTTAACTACGACATCCCATTCGATGTAGAATCATACATCCACCGTATTGGTCGTACAGGCCGTGCTGGACGTAATGGTAAAGCGATCCTATTGGTTCGTACTAACCAGATCCGTATGCTTCGTACTATCGAGCGTGTAACTAAGTCACGCATGGAAGAAATTCAACTTCCACTTCGCGACGCAGTTGCAGAAGCTCGTTTGAACCGCCTAGGCCTTGAGCTTGCAGCTCAGAAAGAAGAAACCAGCCTAGAAGCGTTTGTTGAACTAGTTGAGAAACTGCAAGAAACCATTGACGTTGATGCAGCAACACTAGCGGCGATGCTACTTCAGCGCCAGCAAGGTAACCGTCCTCTGTTCTACAAAGGTCCGGACCCAATGATTTCGGCTATCGAGCGTGAAGCTCAGCGTCGAGATCGTCGTCGTGATGACCGTGGCGAGCGTGGTGACCGCGGTGACCGTCGTGACCGTGGCGATCGTGGCGAACGTCGTTCATACAACAATGCTGATTGGGATACTTACCAGCTTCAGGTTGGTCGTGAGCAAGGCGTTCAGGTTAAAGACATCGTTGGTGCAATCGCAAACGAACTTGGCCTAAGCAAAGAGTTCATTGGTGCAATTAAACTAGCGCCTGAACACACTTACGTTCAGCTTCCTAAGAAGATGACTGCAGAAGTTTCAGCTCAGCTTAAGAAACTACGCATCCGTCAGAATGATGTGAAAGCTGTTGTTGTTGAAGGCGAAGTACTTCGTGAGCACCGTGGCGGAAACCGTGACGGTAATCGTGATGGTAATCGTGGCGGCTACCGTGGAAACCGCGATGGCAACCGTGATGGAAACCGTGGTGGTGAGCGTCGTTTTGACCGTAACCGCAGCAGCGAGAACCGTGGTGGTAGCTACCGTGGTGAGCGTAGCAACAGCGGTGCACCACGCCGTGACCGTAAGCCTCGTAACGAAGATTAATTTCTTACGTTAGCTTAGAGAATCCAGCCCAAGTGGCTGGATTTTTTTTGCCTGCAAAAAAACGGCCGATAAAGATTAAGTCTCAATGCTAGGTTTGCTGACTATCTTGTCAATACCTAGACTTTTTGATTGAAAAGCGTAACGTATAAATATTCGCTAATACAGTGAGGTGACCGCTTACCGGATTTATGCGTAAGGGGTCTATACTAAATTCAGTTTTCAGTTAGGGACCATCCATCATGAATACAGATGTATCAAACTGGTTGGCTCGTGACCCCGATCCGGTCACGCGTGAGGAATTACAACAACTCATTGATGCTAATAATCAGCATGAGCTTGATGACCGCTTTTCATCGCGGTTGGAATTTGGCACCGCAGGACTTAGAGGTATTGTGGGGGCTGGGCCCAATAGAATGAATCGATTAGTGATTCAAGAAACATCACTGGGGCTAGGAAAGTATTTACTCGAAAGTATCGATGATGCCGCTATTCGCGGTGTCGTGATTGGTTATGACGGTCGTCCTGACTCAAGGCAATTTGCCTGTGATGCCGCTGTGATGCTGGCCTCAATGGGGATTAAGGTTTATGTGACAGAAAATGTGGCTGCAACACCCATTGTCGCTTTTGGTGTTAGACATTTAGAAACCGCTGCTGGCATTGTTGTTACAGCTAGCCATAATCCACCGGCTTATAACGGTTTTAAAGTTTACTGGGGGAATGGGGCGCAAATTATACCACCACACGATGCAGGTATAGCGCAGATGATTGATATTGCAGCCGTTGAGTCACTGCCAAGTATGACACTTGATGAAGCGGAACATCTTGGGTTATTAGTCTGGCTCAATGGTGACTTTTATACCGAGTACCGTAAAGCGATAAATAATAGTGTGTTATTGGCTAATCATACACAGCCTGACAAGATAAGCTTAGCTTACACAGCCATGCACGGTGTAGGGGCTGAGATGGCTGAAACCTTGCTAGCTGATGCCGGATTTCATCAAGTTTACAGTGTAAAAGCACAACGAGAGCCTGATGGCACATTCCCTACCGTTAATTTTCCCAATCCTGAAGAACCAGGTGCCATGGACATGGTCATCGCTGAAGCCAAAAAACATGATGCGACGCTTGCCTGTGCCAACGATCCTGATGCTGATCGGTTCGCCGTCGCGGTGAGAACTGAGGAGGGAGACTATCAGATGTTATCAGGCGATCAAGTCGGTATATTACTTGGTCATTACTTGCTCACACATGCTGCTCCACAGCAAAACTTGGTTGGAACCACCATTGTTTCATCCAGTTTGCTGAAGAAAATTGCCAAATCACTGGATGCTCAGTATTACCAGACGTTAACGGGTTTTAAGTGGCTGACCAATATCGCGATGCAAAAGCAAACTGAGGACAGTCAGTTTTTATTTGCTTACGAAGAAGCCTTGGGTTACACCGTAGGTAATACGGTATGGGATAAAGACGGTCTTTCAGCATTACTGGCATTTGCGCAATTGACGGCAGAGCTAGCGGGAGCAGGTAAAAGTGTTTGGGATCAGTTAGAGTCTATTTATCGCGAACACGGTTTATATTTAAATGCTCAGCGAAGTATTGCACTCCAGCCGGGATCGGCACCTATCGGAGATGTGTTACGCTTGGACCCACCGGGAAGTATTGCTGGTCGCGCCGTGGTGATCACTGAAGATTTAAAATCATCGCAGCGAATTCATGCTGATGGTTTAGTTGAAGCGATCGACCTGCCTGCGAGTGATGTTTTGATCTACCTCCTTGATGATGGCTCTCGTGTTGTGGTGCGGCCGTCGGGTACGGAACCCAAGCTGAAATGCTATTACGAGGTGGTGGAAGCGATGAGTCATGAAGACTGTTTGAATCATGTACAGCAACGAGCGGCAGATGCGATGGATGATTTGATTGCCAAACATCAAGCATCATTGCCAAAATAGTCAATGGCGTAAAATAGAGCAAAAAGCCAGCATCATGTATGCTGGCTTTTTCTTTGCTGGAGGTGTGATAGCCGCCTCAATCAGTCTTTGACTATTATTTTGCGTCTTGTTTATCCGTCATATCCGCATAGGTATGAAGTAATTCGGTAAGGACTTTGATCCAACCAAAGGCATCTTTTGGAGCCGCCGCGAGCACTTTCTCTACTTGATCGCAGTGCTGCTCAAGTGTGACAACTTCTTCAAGGTTGAATGACATTGAATAGAAGTGCCATAAGATCAGTCGGTTCATACGCTCAATGTTTTGTTGGGCGTTATCGGATCCCTCAAAAGCCACCGGTACTTCACCTAAAGCAATCGCTGTCATACGAAGCAGAGTATCAAACTGTGCTGACTTCATGCGCTCGTCACTGTTCACTTCTTCTTGGTCAAAAGTAAAGAGTTCCTGCATGACATCTTCTGGAACCATGCGGCTGATAACCCGTAGGCTGAATTCTTCCAGTTCATGGCGTGGCATCGTCATCAGGCATTCAATTTTATAATCGCGTTCCATTTTTCTCGGCTTCTTTCTATTTGCTGGGCGCGTATTTTCCGTGATTTTAGGCTGAATTGCCAGTGAGTTATTAGGGTATATGGCATTGGCATTGAGGGGAAATTGCTATATGACGGGCGATGACTTTGACAATACCCTGACAGAGTAAAAGAGGGCTTAGGGTATGGTTTGCGCGAATTTTCAACGAAATCACCATTATGACCAACCAACAGCTACCTAAGGATCCTCAATTGCAGGCATCCGATACATCCTCTTCTCTCCCTCATCGATCATCGGGTAAGCCAACGAAGCGGAAAAAAATCAATTGCTGGGTAAAATACAGTTTTATTGGTTGTGTGCTCTTTGCTTCTGGCGGGTTGGTCAAGATGGGCTTCAACATAAACCAAGAAGTCACGAATAAGTTTGAAGGGCAGCTATGGCAGCTTCCTTCAGTCGTCTATGCCCGAACGCTGACATTAGAACCTGGTGCAGTGATTCGGTACGAGGATTTGATCAATGAGCTGAAGGTATTGAAATACCGCAAGGTTAATCGACCGGTCAATCCCGGTGAATATTCAACCAGCCGTTTAACAGTGGATGTTATTCGACGTCCGTTTGATTTTCGTGATGGTCCACAGACTGCGCGTCATGTTGTGGTGAAATTTGATTACTCAAAAGTAAGAAGTATTACAGAAGCTGACAGTCAGCGCGAACTGGGGTATTTCAGAGTGGAACCTAAGTTGCTTGGGATGCTAGAAGCAAAAACCGATGAGCAACGGATCTACTTACCGAAAGATGAGATGCCACAGTCACTCATTGATGCCTTAATAGCAACGGAAGATCGTGACTTTTACCAGCATGGCGGGGTGTCACCAACCGCGATTGCCCGTGCGTTTATTGCGAATATTAAGGCCGGCCGAACCGTGCAGGGTGGAAGTACCCTGACTCAGCAGTTGGCTAAAAACATGTTCTTAACCGATGAACGTAGTTTATGGCGTAAGTTTCGTGAAGCCTATATGGCATTGATCATTGATCATAAATATAGCAAGGATCAAATTCTTGATGCGTATCTTAATCAAGTCTATCTGGCACAAAGTGGCGCCGATTCAGTGCATGGCTTTGAATTAGGTGCACGTTTCTATTTCGGCCTGCCATTGTCGGAACTGCGATTGGATCAGCAAGCTTTGCTTGTGGGTTTAGTGAAAGGCCCATCGTATTACAACCCGTGGCGTTACCCTGAGCGCGCTAAGCGTCGCCGTGATTTAGTGTTACAGCTAATGGTGAATAATGGTGTATTGGATCAGGATGATTATCTGTCAGCGATTAAGAAGCCGTTAGATCTGCAAGCGAAAGGCATGATTGCTAATCGTCAGCCTGCTTACTTTGGTCAATTAGAGCGGGAACTGAAAGCCAAAGTTGACAATTATAAGTCAGGGCAAGGGTTACGACTATTTACAACATTAGATCCGCGTTCGCAGGCGATAGTTGAGCAATCAGTGAAGAAGGTGATCCCTAAACTTGAATCAAGAGCGGGCAATGAATTAGAGACCGCTGTTGTTGTTGCGGATCGCCAAACGGGTGAGATCCGCGCCATGGTTGGAGGTTCGAGACCGGGTTATGATGGTTTCAATCGGGCGGTGGATGCTAAGCGTCAAATCGGATCATTGGTTAAACCGGCTGTTTATTTGTCAGCGTTTGAAATACCTCAGCGATTCTCGTTGGCCACCAGTCTGCAAGATCGACCGTTAACGGTGAAAGGGCAGAATGGCGAAAATTGGTCACCGCGTAATTATGATCGAAAGTACCGAGGTGAAGTGCCTTTATATCTGGCTCTGGCGAAGTCTTATAACGTTCCAACGGTTAATCTTGGTATGGCCGTTGGGCTTGATAAGGTGATTGATACTATGGGTAGATTGGGGATTAACCGCGATGAAGTGCCTGAGTTACCTTCAATGTTATTGGGGGCGTTTACCTTAACCCCGGTTGAGGTTACTCAGATGTATCAAACCATTGCTAATGATGGAAACCGAAGTGAACTAACGGCACTGGGTGCCGTCGTGGATAGTAAAGGGAATATACTGTATCAGCACTTACCCGTTTCAACACCTGCTGTATCACCGCAGGCGGCGTGGCTAACCATGTATGGAATGCAGCGGGTTGTAACAGAAGGCACAGCCCGTTATTTAAATGCAGAGCTACCTTCTTCACGACTAGCGGGTAAAACCGGTACCTCAGATAAAGGTCGCGACAGTTGGTATGTTGGTGTTGATGGCCGAGAAGTAGTGACTATCTGGATGGGACGAGACGATAATAAAGCGGTGAAGCTAACCGGTGCTGCCGGGCCACTACGCCTGTATGCCAATTACATTGAACATCGTGATCCTGAGCCGTTAGTCTTGAGGAAACCAGCACAGATCGCTGAATTTGATTATTATCTCGATCCACAAGGGGGATTAACCCAGAGTTGTGTTGGTGATGTGCATTTACCCGCTTGGGATCCACAAGGGGAACTGAAGGAAGGTTGTGTGCACAATGTGGTCGAGCAAGGAGTGAAACGCGGTGCTAAAGAAGTAGAGAATTTCTTCAATCGACTTTTTAATTGGTAGCATATTTGCTTGGTGCAGATGAGGTCGTTACAATGCCTCGCATTAATACTAGTTACTGAGGTAACACCTGCATGCGTTTATTGAAATCAACGGTACACCCTGATCTCACCACTCTTGATGGTACGATCTTTCATCGTCAGGCGGCACGAGGGATTATTTTGGATGGTGACAATATCCTTATGTTGTATACCGAGCGTTACTATGACTATACCTTGCCAGGTGGTGGTATTGATGATGGGGAAGATATCATTGCAGGTTTAATTCGGGAGCTAGAAGAAGAAACAGGCGCTCAGAATATCCGTGACATTGTAGAATTTGGTCTGTATGAGGAATTCCGTCCTTGGTATAAGCCGGAGCATGACATCATGCATATGCTGTCATATTGCTATGTGTGCACTATTGACGCTCAGCTCGGCGCGACCAGACTTGAAGACTATGAAGTTAAAAATGGTATGAAACCCGTGTGGATTAATCTTTTTGATGCGATTGCCCACAATGAACACACCATTGCCAATAGTGATAAAAAAGGTATGTCGATTGAGCGCGAGACCTTCTTGTTAAAGCGCATTGCTGAAGAGCTGCTGCCAAGTGTAGTTCCTACGTTGCAACAAGCAAGCTAACACGAGTGTTATTTCGTTAAATGAGTATAGAGCGGTCTTCTTCGGAGGGCCGTTTTTGTATTTATCGTTCAAAAATTGTTGGATGTTTGTTGTATTGCCATTGTGGAGAATGTTCGTGATTCAATCATTTAATCATATAGAAATATTTTCTCTGAGATGGTAAATAGGTAGGAAATTATAGAAAACAATTATCCTCCGATCTGTGTAGATTATTTCTAATAAGAACAAGGGGTTCTGTTTGAGAATTGGATTACCCCGTTTACCCTACTTACGCCAGATTGAAGGTTTACGATAATGAAAAAGCACCTATGGACCGGTTTTATTGAGACAGTAAAACGCGAAGTTGTTCCCGCACTAGGTTGTACAGAGCCAGTCTCTGTAGCGCTAGCGGCAGCCATTGCAACGCGCGAGTTGAAAGGCAAGCCTGTTCGTATTGATGCATTTGTTTCACCTAACTTAATGAAAAATGGTATGGGTGTAGGTATTCCTGGTACTGGTATGGTGGGTTTGCCAATTGCAGCTGCGATTGGTGCACTGGTAGGAGATTCCACTGCTGGGCTTGAGGTGCTGAAGAATGTCACCCGTGAAGATGTCGCATTGGCTAAACAAATGCTAGATGCTGTGGCCGTCGGTGTAGCGAATGTGAGCAACATTCTTTATGCGAAAGTGACAGTGACCGACGGTAACGATACTGCCTCTGTTATTATTGCTGACTCACACACACAGGTTATCTCAATTGAGGTGAACGGTGAGGTGACATTCATCGCTGATCAGAAAACAGATAGCCAGCCTGTTGAGAAAGAGAATATTTTTGAGCAAGCAACGGCAAAAGATATCTATGAATTTGCTATTAATGCACCGATTGAAGATATCCAGTTTATTTCTCAGGCGTATGCACTGAACAATGAACTGTCTAAAGAAGGGCTGACAGGTAAATATGGCTTACAGATTGGTGCGACATTCCAGCGTAACATTGATCGTGGCTTACTGACAGGTGGCTTGATGACCGATATCTTGCGCCGTACTTCGGCTGCATCAGATGCGCGTATGGATGGGGCAATGATGCCAGCGATGAGTAACTCAGGTTCGGGTAACCAAGGGATAGCTGCAACGATGCCTGTTGTTGTGGTTGCTGAACATATTAAGGCTGATCAGGAAACCACCATCCGTGCTTTAATGATGTCACACTTGATGGCGATTTATATCAAAAGCTACCAAAACAAATTATCGGCATTGTGTGGTGCAACAACCGCATCTATGGGGGCAGTTGCTGGCATGACATGGCTGTTGGGTGGTCAGTTTAACCAGATCAGTAATGCAATCTGTAGCATGATTGGTGACATTACCGGGATTATTTGTGATGGAGCCAAAACCAGCTGTGCGATGAAGGTGTCTTCATCAGCTAGCGCAGCGATTAAGGCTGCGTTGATGGCATTGGATGGGATTCGCGTTACGGGTAATGAAGGCATTGTGGCTGATGATGTAGATACATCAATTCGTAATATGTCAGCGTTAGCCAACGGTGCGATGACGCAGACAGATGTACAGATCCTTGAGATCATGGTACACAAATAATAGCGAATAAGATCTACTCACATTCCGCTTGTTCTGCTATCAATATTTATTGGTAGCAGAACAAAAGTACGATGATTTATTAAACGTTATCAGCTAACTTCTTCATTTGTATACCAAGGAAGATAAAACTGATCCCTTCAATGAGCAGCGATACACCAACAAAGATCCCCAACAGCGACAGTGAAAATGCGGGATCGTCAAGCAGAGAAAAGAAATATCCCCCGATACACACTGAAATGAGTCCGCTAAAGATAATCAAGTTGCTACCAGGTAACGATCGATTGCTTAAGCCAAATATCATCCTGGTCACGCCATTAAAAATCATCACGATAACCATCAGCATTGTGATAGTCACGAGCCCCGCCAGTGGTTTGAAAAGAATAAATAACCCACCGACGATATAGAGTACAGCACTGAGAACATACCAGAGTTTGATTTTCCACGGCTGAATACTGAAGGTATGGTAGGCTTGTACCAGCCCACTAAACAGAAAAATTGCTCCGATAATGGTCGTGATTGTTACCCCAGCCATCACGGGTAGGCTAATCGCTCCGATACCAGCAATCGCAATGACGATGCCGACAATGACAAACCACTTCCAGCCCTTAGAAAGAAACTGTTTTCCTGATGTTTGATCTGGAGATTGTATGGGAGTTTCCATTTGCGACCTCTTCTATTCAAAGATAAACAGATGGCTATAGTCTAGTGGACAGTGGTAGTCTGAATTGGCTAACAATAAGATAGTAGCAAGTTTGAGGCATGGCTTAGGGAATAAAATGGTGCAAGAAGAACACAGGGGAATTCTATTAGCAGTGAATAACTGAAAAGCTGGCACCTGGCGTAATAGATTTCATTCTGGTGATAAAATCGAGCCTAATTTTGGTGTACTGATATCGGGTTTTGCAGACTAACCATTCTGATTTGTCAGGATGTGTTTCCGTGTTGATGCATTTACCTTCAACGGTACTATCATCAAGCAGATCAAGTTTTACCTCATAGTGATAGACGCAGGCTAATTCAAAATAATCATGCACAGCGCAATTAATGGGTTGGTAACGGTTGCTCATAGTGTCGACTCTTACTCACAGTGAAATTTAAGTGCTGTATAAACTAGAAAATACTCATTTAAGCATAGACAAAAAAAGTGGCTGCAGTACCAATTTTGAGAAATTGCGAGTGATTGATTGTGTTGTACTGTCTCAAAATTAAGACTTACTGGCTACGTTTGATGGAATAAGGTTGCCAGACAGGCAACCTTAATCAGTGCGGGTGAGGGGGAGTGTTAAACCGCAATATTGCTTGGTTGAAGATATTGTTGCCAAGCGTGGTGATATAATGATGTAGACGTCGCACGGAGTTTGTTAATTTGTGCCAGTTCAAATTCAGACAGATCGCGGTTTTGAACTTGTGCTGTACGTTCGATTAGCTGGATTTGTTCGTAGATCTTATGTTCTTCACCGTTCTTGACGGTTGAAATGGCATCAAGGTGAAACTGCACTTCTGCTATCATTTCTGATTTTGGTAACTTGACCAATACTTTTAAGTCACGATAACCGGATGCCGCAGGGCTTTTAAAACGGTTTTTTACCGCGACGATTGTTGCTTCTTTTCCCATCAGTTCAAAAGCTTGTACCAAGCTTGGAATATCATTAGCTACTACGGATGCTCGTGCCAAATCGGTGATCTTACTGGCATCTCCATTCAGCTCTGTTTCGATTTTGTATTGTGCTCTGTCTTTTGTTTTCACGCCGGGTAGAAGCGCCTCTGTTTGAGTGACTAAACTGATCTCTTGCACAAGGTCAGCGAGTTCCTGCTGAGCTTGAGGGGCAATCTGATAGAGTGCATCAAACTGTGAGTAAGGTTGTTGAATATTTGGGGTGCGCCAGCTATTGATGCTGTAAAGGCCCACTAAGCTACGCTGGAATGATTTTTTACTGGTTTCAGACAGTTTTGAGGGTACATCGACATCTAGCGTCTTGTAGTCTGTCATTAGCGTTGGTGCTGCGACAGCAGTTCCACGGCTAAGCATACAAACAAGAATAAAGCAGGTACGAAGTACGGACTTAACAGCCATTAAACAACTCCTGTAAACCCGAAAAATTCGGGGATCATACGTAAATGGTGTATCTCAGCGGAGTGATCCGGCTAAGTAAAAGTGCCGTATGTTTAGAGTGTTCGTGTTAAGTCAAGTTAACTTAAGCTACTTGGCTACGGATTAAGAATACCAGAGTTATCTGAACGAGAGGTTAACTATTGCTGATAAGCCTGATAGTGCTCACACAGTATATTTATATTTGTGATCTTATCCCCAAGTTACCTCAATATGCAGGATTCAGAGTGAGCTCAGCGCAATCACTTCAGTGTCAAATACCCTTGAAAGGGTGCACTATTCCTTCAGCAATTTTCCTAAAATTGATTGCGCTGAATCACGCCAAAGGGTCTTCTCGCTGAAACGAGCATCTTGAGGTAGCTTGGGTATAGAGTAGGTCACTTAGTACGATGTTTAAATAAAGAGCCCATATTATGAGCTCTTTATTTGAGGTTACGGGTTAGCTAGCTAATGCAAGAGCGTTGCTATCAGATGATGGTGTGAGGTAGTAGTGCCATGCATTTTGGTACAGATCCTGTGACTGTTTGCGTAACTGAGCTATTTTCGCATGCTCAATATCGTTTAGCGCGCGATTTTCAGTTTTAGCCATGCGTTCTAAATGCTGGATGGTTTCATAGATATCATGTTCCGGCCCACTCTTAATGTCTGCGATAGCTTCAAGGTGAAGTTGGATTTCGGCGATGATGCCTGTTTTAGGTAATTTGACCAGCATTTTAAGGTCTCGGTAACCTGATGCTGCTGGCGCTTTAAATCGGTTCTTGGCTTCGACAATGGTCGCCTCTCGACCAAGTAGTGAGTAGGCATCAACCAGTGAGCCAATGTCATTTGCCACAAGGCTTCCACGAGCGAGGTCGGTCAGTAATTCTGGATGACCATTAAGTTCGGTAGCAATTTTATATTCTGCGCGTTGTTTAGATTTAACGCCTGGCAAGACAGCGGTGGTCGTCGTATGCAGGCCAATTTGTGTCAATAATTGTTGCAATTCATTTTGGGCTGGCTGTGCGTAGTCATAAAGTGTGTTGAAATCAGTAAATGGTTGCTGAATAGAGGCAGAGCGAAAGCTTGGGATGGCAAAAAGGCCGCTGAGTGAGCGCTGGACGCTATCTTTTGTATCGTGAGTGGGGGACGGATGCTCGATATCAGAATCAGTAAATTGCGAAATAGTTGCGTTAGCAACAGGGCCGCGTCCTAGGATGCATAACAGAACAAAACAGGTTCTGAATAAAGACTTTGCGATCATTCAATCTCCTTGGTATCACCACTTCAAGGTGGTGCTAACTAAGATATCGGGGCGGGGGATGGTTTTTCAATATGGAACAAATTGAAATGGTTAGCCTTATTCATCAGGATGTGACCCACTTCCCATTCGATCATTTATCGTCGTGATCTAGGTTGGTATTTGTAATATTTAGTGACACCTAGCTAGGGTTTACAGTGTTTGATGGGTAGAATTGCAATGTAATTTTAATGAGAGATATGTAATGCAACAGAATTTGTTAATTATCTTTGCTACGATATGGCTTTGCCTTGCAGTAGGCAGTTTTATGTTGTTTCAGCGTGGTTCTGATGTCGCCCGAAAGCGAAAGTTATGGCCCGTTTATTCTATTGCCAGTAATATCATTATCGCTGCGGTGATTGTTTATATGCAACCACCAATGTTGATGATGATTGGTTTGCTTGTATTTATGATCCCATTGACTTGGTTGACAATTCGTTCAACAAAATTCTGTGATGCTTGTGGCAATGCGACTCGTACGCCTTTCTTTATGAAACCACCGACAACCTGCTCACACTGCCGGAAAGCACTGAAATAACACCAATGTATAGATAGATAACTTGGACATGACGCAATATCGTGGCCAAGTTATATCCCCACATTATCTCCTTATGCCAGATTGAGCGCAGGTTTGGAGATACGTGTTAGGCGCAGGATTTGAGGGCGCACGCGTCGAATTGAATTCCTTGCCAGCCATATTTCATGAAATTGCGTATATTCTTATGATCTTGCCCTTCAGGATGGCGTAGAACATTATTACGGTAATACTCACCAAAGCAGGCAAGCGCTTCGGCTTCAGAAAGGTTATGCAATTGTGCAAAAGCAAATATACGGCAGGATGCTTCATTAGCGCCCGCTGCATTATTAAGGGTTTCTTTGCCAAGTCCGTTAGTGAAAGCGGTTGGAGAGTAATGATAATGTTGCTCAATAACGTTTATTACGTCTTCAAAGCGAATGGTTTCTGGATGCAGTTTGATCTGGCCAAGTAGTGCTTCCATAGCAAAATTCTCCTTGTTTAAGTGTTGAGTCGAGGTTAACGGCTCGTTTCCATAAGGTAGTGAGCCGTTAATTCTTAAGCATCCCATTGACGACGCTGCTTAAAAAAATACGATCATCAGATGATCAATAGTGCGACTAACGCTGTTTTTGAGCTTGCTGCTTCAGCTCAAAATCTAGTTCATCTGGAAAAACAACTAGGCCATCTTCATCTAAATTAGGGAAGATCACTACAGCCAACTCATCGTCTTCCAAACCATGGGTCCAGCGGCTGTGCCATTTGTTTAATGAAATTGCCTCTGCTTTACAGGTTTCCCAATCGCCCGTAGCCCAAGATTCAGCAAACTCTTTATTTGGCCAAACTGGCACACAGTCTTCATCATCAGTATTGAGCATGACACAACCATGTTCATCCGTCAGAATCCATATTTCGCGACTATTCACCACTTCTTTGAGCAAATATTTATAACGTTTTTCGGCATCATAGCCCTGGATCGCTTCAATTTGGCTTGGTTCTAATGGCGTGGACATTTAAATTTTCCTGTAACACATAGTAATAGCGACATAGCATAGAGGAAAATTAGACTTTAGTCATTGTGTTAGCTCTGTTGATCAGCAACAGAGCTAACACAGAGGAGGCTATTTGAGGGTATAAGGAATTCGGACTGATAGCTGAAAGTCAGGTGCATCAGCGGTTAACCCAGCACTGGCACCAATGTTAATGGTTGTGTCTGGATTAATCGCGTAGTTTGCACCAAAGGAAATCGAATCAAGCTGCAATAATTTTGCGTCAGAAGGTGTTGCTCCGTTGATTTTCGATTTTAAGATTGTCTTATGGCTAATCCCCAGGCTGAAGGAAAACTGTGGGTTAACCGCAAACCCCATCCCGGCACTGAAGGATATGGTATCGCCGACATCAATGGTATTGGCCTGTAGGCTACTGGTTGTTCCATCATCATTTTCAACGCTAACATCTACTTCAACATCATCTTTGATATTCCAGGTGTAGCCAATATTGGCATAAATGACAGCAGGATCCATCGGCATGATCATTGTGAGGCCGGGTTCGATGCTTGGGAAACCAGAGCCTGTTGGCAGTTCTTCAAAGTCACTCAGACTATTGACCGGTACATCATAGGGGGAGCTGCCCGTGGTTGTTTTGAATCGCAATCCCGCAATCCAGTACGGTGGATTTTCCATGTTTATTTGGTATTTGAAAGCGGCTTCGATATCACCAATATCGCTACCTTCAACAGTACGTAGCGTATCATTGGGTACACCCTGCTGAAGCTCCCGCTCAAAGATCGAATCTGAGCGATATACCCAAGGTACCCGTGCTTCAACTTCGAGTCGGTTTGTGATCCCGTAGCGACCTGTCAGGCCTAGCGTGATAGTGGTCCTATCAATGTCACTGGCGCGAATAAGGCCAACAATGAGCGATGGTAAAACGGTATAACCAACAATAGAGACACTGTTAGAGGAGTTTTGTGTATAAGAGAAGCTGGCATCAAGTACAAACGACCCTTTAGGTGTCAGTACCCCTGGTAATTCAGGATCAAGTAGATCGCCAAAGGTCTGAACGCGTTTGGGTTTTGTTTTCTCTTGTTCAGTCTCTGTTGGCTCTGTGGTTTCAGCTGCGACTGTCCCTGAAATCAAAGCAAGAAGCGCGATGAAGCTGTTGTTATTGAAAGTACTCACGATGTCCTCACTTACGCTGTTCGACAACCTTAAAAACTGAACAGCAAAATCTTTATAGGATTGTTGTAGTAATACGTTGCGATAAAGATGCGTTCTGATAAGAAAATCATAGCTGACTTGAGAATAAGAGGGTAACTGAGACAAACTGATTGAGTATCAGATGTGAGACGAACAGAAGGCTAAAAAAGTAACAAAAATGATATATTTCTTATAAAAAACGCACTGGTTCATTATTTAAAAAATAAGACAAAGTATTATAAATCAATCAAATTTGGTGTATCTATTAACGAAGAAAAATAAAGTTCAAACAAATTCAAATTTATCAAAAATAATACAGATGACTTTTTTGACATCGCTATAGTTAAGGTATCTCGCAAACATGAGCGAGAGATTATAAGAAAATAACTACTCAATATATTTGGAGTAAGACCATGCGTAAAACACATATCGCACTATTAGTAGCAGTAGTAACTTCTCCTTTCGCGCTAGCTAATTCTTATTACAACCCATATGACCCATATGGTGGTAATGATAAAACTGTATCCGACTCTTTTAATAAGACTCTTGATGCAAATCTGACTAAGTCATACGACAAAAATGTCGATATTAAAGATTCATACAATCAAGATAACGATAAACTCATTATGCGCAATGTTAATAATACAGATAAGCATGAATTTATTGATAATAGTACGCATGATTATAGCCAAGATTTACACTTATCTATTGAAGATAATTATAATATGGCTCAGTCAAGCCTTGATGGTGCCGTTACATACAGCGAAGTAAGTTATGGTAGTGGAGATTGTTGTGGTGGTGGTTATGGCGGTGGTTATGGCGGCTATGGACCACAAGCTCCTTCTTCACTAACGGTTAATCACCATAATGATATGAGTGGCGCTTTTGCTGGTGCATCGGGTATTAATATGGCAGGCCAGAACGCGGGTAATAATTCACTTGTTCAACAAAGTGCAAGCACTAACGCGATGCTAGCTGGTAATTAACACATAACTGAGGGCTGCAAGCAGCCCTCAGGAGGATGTCATGAAATATTTAACACTGATAGCGGCAGGTTTTTTATCATTGAATGCTTTTGCTGCTGATGAGTTGGATATTCTAGCAAATTCTGACTTGCTGACTGAAGATATCATGATTGACTCTCGTGGTGGAGAGTATGAATTAAAACTTGATAACATTCATGCAAGTTCTGATATGTATGGCGATGTTGCAGGTAATGGTGCATATAACAATACAACAGGTGATAATATTATTGATGCTGGTTCGTTAAGCAATTCATCTGGCGTATTTAATATTGTACAAAACACCGGTAATAATGTGTTAATTCAAAATGCAACCGTGGTAAACCTGACATTGAAGTAATTGTTAGTCTATCTATACTGGTTTAATAGCCAGTAACCAATTAAATAATAATATATATATTATATTGGTTTCGCAGGGCGTAACAGGCTTACTTCTATTTTATGGCTACTTTGTTTGATAAAAGATAAGGGCCATAGTCAAACGGATGTGAACAAAAACTATTATATATTTGGAGTATTATCATGCGTAAAACTAATATTATGCTATTGGCAGCACTTGTCGCTTCACCTCTTGCTCTAGCCAATGGTGGATATGGTGGCGGATATGGTGGCGGTTATGATGATTATGATGGGGACGTTACGATTGAAGGTAGCAAAAATAAAACTATCAATCTAAGTGCCGATATATCAAAGACAAAAACCATTAATAAAGATTATGTTGGCAATGAGGATAACGACGTATTAAAAATGAAAAACGTCGGTAATACTTATACTAATTATGAAGAAGATAATTCTCAGTGGGATGGTTCCGTGTCAAGTGACACAGATAAAGAGATCAATACTTATCTTGCTGAATCAATTCTTTATGGTAGCGTAATGGATACCAGTGTGACCTACGGTGGTGTTTGCTGTAAAGGTAGCTCAAGTGATGTTCTGGTTGATCACTCGAACGTGATGGGTGGCGCTTACCAGAGTGCATCAGGTATCAATATTGCGGGTCAGAACGTAGGTAACAACTCATTAGTACAACAAAGTACAAGTACTAACGCAGCGCTTGTTGGCTCAGGTGGAGCAACCCTACCAGGTAGCGGTGGCTCATATTAAAATACCGACAAGGGCCGAAAGGCCCTTTCTTCGCTATATCATTTCTAATATTTGTGACAGTTGTGAGTTACATATAATGTAGCTTGTGGATTGTAGTAAGTTTGGTAGGCGGTAAAGCGTATGAAAAAATCATTATTATTGCTTGTCAGCTTGTTTGCTACATCGAGTGTTTTGGCACTTGATTACTTCCCAAATCGAGGGGGGTATAACGTCCAAGTAAAAAGCTACCAAGAGCAGCTCTTTGGTGATGTATTTCGGCAACAGTATGATTTTAGTTGTGGATCTGCCGCTGTCGCTTCATTACTTAATTTCCATTATGGTATTGAAGCTCAAGAAAATATCATTTTTGAATACATGTTCAAACACGGAAACCAAGAGAAAATAGAAAAACAGGGTTTTTCATTGTTGGATATGAAAAATTATCTTACGGCACAAGGATTAGATGCTAACGGGTATAACATCCCGTTGGAAAAATTTCACCAACTGAGGATTCCGGCAATAACTATTGTTAATTTTGATGGTTATATGCATTTTGTTGTTATTAAAGGTATGAACAAGAAAAATGTTATACTAGGTGACCCATCGAGAGGTATCATGGTAATGCCTATTGATGATTTTAAGAATTATTATAAAGGTGCTGTTTTGCTCGTTAAAAATAGAGTAAAACAAGGAAGAGGCAGTTTTATTACCGCAGATAATTATAATATTTACTCTCCATCACCCGTATCAGAAGCTGTAGTACGTGATTCTTTATCGACGTTCAGCATAACGTTACCAGGTGCTAATGATTATTAGAGGCTAGTATGAAAAGATTAACTCGCCTGTTTATCGCAAGTTCGATAGGCGGAATCGCAATTGCTGCAAATGCGTCTATTGGATTCTTATCAGTTGAAGATTTAGGCCTAACATCGTTGAGTGACTCTGAAATGTCTTCATTACGAGGTGGATTCGTATCAGTCAATAACAACATCATTAATATAGGCTTAACGATTAATACCGCCATTAATGGTGAAACTGTTTTATCTACACATATTGCCGATTTTTCGATTAATAATGGCGTGCTGACGAGCCGTGATGGCAGCCGAACCTATGATCATGGTGATCCTCTTAAGATTATTAGTGTCGGGAATAACAATATAGTCAGTGCAAGACCAAATTCAGACACAACAGGCTTTGTGGTGCAAAACTCGGCTGATGGAACAGCTATTAATACTCAGACTATATTGGATATAGAAGCTGATATACAAGGGTTTAACCGAGAGACACTATTTAAAAATAGGCTTGAAAATTCAATTCTTCATAACGGATATTAACTCTGTGGCATATCATTTTTACTGAACACTATATCACTTTTTTATCATATTTAAGGCATTGCTATCAGCAATGCCTTATTTGTTTTAATAAACAAAAGTATACTCAATAAAAAGTTCAGTTTATTTTAAAATCTAACATCGATGTAAGTTGTTGATTTTTTTGGAGATAAACTATTTTCTTGTTGATTTTTTATTATTTAATGAACTTTCTTATTTTTAATCCTCTGCAAAAATTCTAATCATTGCCTATATTTTTAATACATCGATAATAAATATAAATTGATAGAAGGTGACTTCGATGGTGGCTTCAAGTCAGAATAAATCAATAAATGGTCGTTTAGTTGCAATTGGATGCAATTATGAACCTTGGATTGCGCTTCTTGAACAATCTGGTTGGAAAACACATTGTTGTTATGACCTAAGAACGGCTGATTCAATCTTGGAAGAATACAGTCCTTGTATTTGTGTTGTTGATTTAAGCAATAATGATTTTAGCTTAAACAGTATTTCTTTGAGGGCAAATAAAACTAAGCAAGTTAAATGGATTGCTATCATCAAAAAGGAACAATTAAAAACTGATGCTATATGTCAGTTTATTAATAATTTTTGTGTCGATTACTTTTCGGTTCCCATTCCTGGCAGCCATTTACTGGATACCGTTGGTCATCAATTGGGAATGTTAGAGATTGAATCCAGTTCATGGGTAGAGATTACTTCACAGCATGATATGGGGCTCTTTGGTGAATCGAAATCAATCAAGCAATTACGAGACATGGTACGCCGCGTTGCGATGACTGAGGTGAATGTTTTCCTGACAGGGGAAAACGGAACAGGAAAGGAGTTGATTGCAAAGTCCATCCATAATTTATCAAAGCGTAAAAATATGCCTTTTGTGGCAGTAAATTGTGCATCGCTAACGCGTGATGATGAAAAAGTTGCACTATTAAATGGATCATACCGACAAGAGTCAGGGGGGCCATTTAGTGGAACCTTGATGCTTGATAATGTTGAAGAGCTATCGAGAGAGCTTCAGGATGATCTTCTTGCCTATTTACAAGCGCCTAGTTGCGAAAGTCTGGATGGCGAATCGACGACGGATGTACGTATTATCGCTTCTTCCAGCGCGGATCTGGAAGTGGCTGTGGCGAATGGAGAGTTTAGTAAAGAGCTTTTTTATCGTCTAAACGTATTTCATATCAAGGTGCCGACATTACGTGAACGTGGGTCAGATATCTTTTTACTTGCGGAAACATTCTTGACTAAGTTTGCTCGTGAATACAGTACCATGGCTTCATCTTTTTCTGAAGATTCGAAGCAGTTGTTGCTCAGATATAGCTGGCCAGGTAATGTCAGAGAGTTGATCAATCAGGTCAAGCGAGCGGCGTTACTGGCCGAAGGTAATGAGGTGAAAGCTGAACACTTTGATTTACCAAGTAAAGCCAACCTAAAGCAGAGCCTACGTAATATTAAGGATGAAGCCGAAAAAGATGTACTTGTTGCGGTATTAGAAACACATCGTGGTCAGGTCGCTTCTGCAGCAAAAGATCTTGGTGTTTCCAGAGCCACCATGTATCGCTTGTTGAATAAGCACAATATTGTGCCGGATGTTCGGCATTACAATAATGGGTATGCAAGAGAATAAAATAATAATAAGTAAAAAAGTGACATTAATTAGCCCTCATTAAGAGGGCTTTTTTTATTTTAGCCCTAAGCGCTTGGCAAGACGGTGGAGATTGCCCGTATCGAGCTGTAGCTGGCGTGCCGTTGCAGCCCAGTTGTGATGTTGCTGATATGTTTCGTTAATTAACTGGCGCTGGAAGGCATCAGTCGCCTCCTTTAGGCTGTGGTTGGCCGCTCCGGCTAAAGGGATGGCTATGATCTCACATTGATTGGTTAATTCAGTATGCTCTAGAGCGGGTTCATTGCGGATGGATAGTTCGAAATGATGTGGGGTAAGCTCGATAAACTCGGCGTTTGAAATTTCGGCGCGCGCTACAACTGCTGCACGATTAATGGCATGTTCCAGCTCTCGGACGTTACCGGGCCACTGATAGTGTTTGAGTATACTAATAGCTTGTGGGCTTAACCGTATTGACTTCAGTCCCAGCTTGGCTGTGCAACGTTCAATAAAAAACCCGGCCAGCAAGACGACGTCATTGTCACGCTCTCGCAGAGGGGGGGCCATAATAGGAAAAACACTCAAGCGATGATACAGATCGGCTCGGAAGCGTCCTGCGGTTACCTCATCATGAAGTGTGCGGTTAGTGGCAGCAATGATCCGGGTATTGACCTTGAGGTGTCTATCATCACCGACTCGTTGTACATCACCATATTGCAGTACCCTCAATAATTTAGCTTGTAAGGCAAGAGGGAGTTCGCCTATCTCATCAAGAAACAGCGTTCCACTATCAGCCATTTCAAATTTACCTTTACGATCACTGATTGCGCCAGTAAATGCGCCTTTTACGTGGCCAAAAAGTTCACTCTCTGCAACCGATTCAGGCAATGCAGCGCAGTTAAGATATATCAGTGGCTGTTTATCACGTGTTGATTGGTTATGAATGGCAGCCGCTACAAGCTCTTTCCCCACACCCGTTTCGCCTGTGATTAATACTGTCAGATCGGTACTGGCAACGGCTTTAATTTGGTTTTTAAGTTCTTGCATGACCTTTGATTGCCCGATCATCGTGACGCCACCGGATTGGTAGCCTGAAGGCCGTGTTGCACTTGGGATGTCACCCGTTTGTTGTTCCAGTTTTTCCATTAGCAGCGCCGTTTGTAAGCTGGCAGCAGCCAAGGCACTGATGATACGTAGTGCGTCATCTGAGAACTGGTCAAACTGGTGAGGATCAAAGCCATCAATGGTTAACGCACCAATTAGCGTATCGTTCGCAATTAAGGGAAGGCCGACACAGGCGTGCACATGGAGATCATCTTGATGGTTAGGGATTAAACCATCATAGGGGTCAGGCAAATCACTGTCATGAGGAAAACGGACAATATCGCCAGCGCGAGCGATGGCCTCTAGTCGAGGGTGTTGCTCAATGTTGAATTCTCGTCCCATTACGTCATCAAAAAGGCCATTAATGGCAAGTGGGGAAAAATGTTGATCCCGAAAAGCCAGTAATGCAGAGGCATCGCAGCCAAAGAGTGTCTTAATAACGGAAAGTAGCCTGTCGAATCGGTCCTGGCTTGACACCCCTTGAGTTAGATCAAGTGCCAGTTGCATCAGTTCTTTACGGGTATTTGTCATCACATTTCCTCTCTACATCTATGCCGTTGTCATTATGACACTGATGCTGTCAATATGACAAATTAGTTTCGGTGTCATAATGACATTATGCTTGTGTTTTTATTTTTTAAATCAGTTAAAACAATAAGATAAAAACTTGGCACGGAGGCTGCAATAGTAGAGTCAGTAGTAAACTTACATTTGGGTATAACCGTATTACCCGAGATATAAAAAGGAAACAACATGACTATTCACGTAAAAAACAACATTCACTGGGTTGGCCAACGCGATTGGGAAGTACAAGATTTCCACGGTACAGAATATAAAATGACAAAAGGTACCAGTTACAATAGCTACCTAATCCGTGAAGAAAAAACGGTGCTGGTGGATACGGTCGATCACCGTTTTAGTCATCAATTTATTCAAAATCTTGAAATGGAAATTAATCTCGAAGATATCGACTATATCGTGATTAACCATGCCGAGGAAGATCACTCAGGTGCATTGACTGCCCTAATGGCACGCATTCCTAATACGCCGATCTATTGCACAGAGAACGCAGTCGATTCTATCGTTGGCCATCATCACCATCCGGAGTGGAATTTTAATGTGGTAAAAACCGGTGATACCTTGGATATCGGTAACGGTAAGCAGCTTATTTTCATTGAAGCCCCGATGCTGCATTGGCCTGATAGCATGATGACTTACATGACGGGCGATGCAGTACTGTTTAGTAATGATGCGTTTGGTCAGCACTATTGTGATGAACATTTGTTCAATGACGAAGTGGACCAGAATGAGCTGATGGAGCAGTGCTTACGTTACTACTCCAATATTTTAACCCCTTTCAGCGCGCTGGTAACGGCTAAGATTCATGAGGTACTGAGTTTCAATGTACCGGTCGATATGATTGCAACTTCCCACGGCATTGTATGGCGTGATAATCCGACGCAGATTGTGCATCAGTACCTAGAGTGGGCAGATAACTATCAGGAAGATCGGATTACGATTTTTTATGACACCATGTCGAATAATACCCGAATGATGGCCGATGCAATTGCGCAAGGGCTCCATGATGTTGACCCTGGTGTCGCGGTGAAAGTTTTCAACGTGTCGCGTCAGGATAAAAATGAAATTCTGGCTAATGTGTTCCGTTCAAAAGGGGTACTTGTCGGTTCATCCACCATGAATAATGTCATGATGCCTAAAGTGGCGGGCATGCTTGAAGAAATTACAGGGTTGCGGTTTAAGAATAAGAAAGCCGGGGCATTTGGTAGTTATGGCTGGAATGGTGGTGCCGTCGATCGCATTCATTCACGTCTGACAGATGCAGGTTTTGAAACCACAATTGGCTTGAAAGCGAAATGGAAGCCTGACGGTAAAGCAATGCGTGAATGTCGTGAACATGGTCGCATGGTCGCCAAACAATGGGCATTACGAGATCTTACTCGTGTGGAAACAGTCGCTTTGCCAACGGAGCCAGAAGTTATCGATGTCGCACCTAAACCTGTTGTTGAGCTGAGTTCTGCAGTCGCGTCAATGGAAGACACCCAAAAGATGCTCTGTACTGTATGTAACTGGGTATTTGATCCCGCTGTAGGTGAACCCAACCAAGGCGTTGCTGTGGGATCTTGCTGGTCTGATGTACCTGATACCTTCCTATGCCCTGAATGTGGGCTGGGGAAAGAGGTGTTTGTACCAGTACGAGGGGAGTAGGGTGATGACAGCACCGATTATCATTATTGGTAGTGGTTTTGCCGCTTACCAATTAGTAAAAGCGATTCGCCGCAGTGATAACGAGTTACCGATTCATATTTTTACCGTAGATGATGGTAGTGATTACAATAAACCGGATCTCAGCCATGTGTTTAGTAAGCAGCAGAGCGCTACGGATTTAGTTCGCCAGACCGGTGACGCATTTGCTGATGAGTATAATATTACGCTTCATGCCTATTCACGAGTTGAAGCGATTGATACCAAGGTGAAAACTGTCACGGTAGCCGGGCAGCATTATGTTTACGATAAGCTGGTTTTAGCCACAGGGGCCAAAGCCTTTGTGCCTGAAATGGCTGGCAATGCCGCCGACCGAGTGATCACACTAAATAGCCTGACAGACTTTGAGGCATCTCAGCAACAGCTGCATGAGGCCCGGCGTGTGACTGTGATTGGTGGTGGTTTAATTGGCTCAGAGTTAGCGATGGATTTAGCATCGAGCGGTAAACAGGTTACGGTGGTGGATCCAAGCCCAACAGTGATGGCGACTATGCTACCTGAATACATTGCCCTCCAGCTTGAAAAGAGCCTGCGACAATTAGGTATAACGCTTGCTACAGGAGATTGTGTTAGCCGCGTTGAAGATAGCGAAAATGGCATAATGGTTACTTTAGCGTCTGGCATTTCCTTCGAAACGGATCAAGTTATTGCGGCGGCAGGACTACAGCCTAATGTCGGGCTTGCGAAGCAGGCCGGCTTAGTGATAGGGCGAGGCATTGAGGTTGATTCAGGATTATCGACATCCGCGCCTGATGTTTACGCACTGGGTGATTGTGCTGAAATTAATGGCCATGTCATGGCGTACCTCCAACCGGCGTTACTCAGCGCGAATGCATTGGCAAAAACGCTGATGGGTCATCCTGCTGAACTGCTTTTGCCCCCGATGCTGGTGAAAGTGAAAACGCCGCATTATCCGATCCAGCTCGGGGGGATAACCGTGAAAGGCGTCCATAAATGGCAGCTTGATATCGATATCAACGGTTGTACCAGCAAAGCTTATGACATTACAGGTAAGACGCTGGGTTTTGTTGTGACAGAACAACATATGCCAAATGCTTTTCCGTTATTAAATGCCATGCGTTGAGAGATTATGCCAATCTGAATAACGAGATGATCAGGTCCGAATGCAGGTTGGCATAAGCAATATGAAAAAATGTATATAAATTACTATTAGGAGAGAGTTATGAGCCATCAACGTATTCCTGCTCATTGGACAATCCAACGTTCGACGCCTTTTTTTACCAAAGAAAATGTACCTGCAGCGCTACTGAGTCATCACAATACTGCCGAAGGTGTCTTTGGCCAGTTATGTGTGATGGAAGGAACGGTGACGTATTTGGGTTTTTCTGATAGTGAAGCCACGGAGCCTGAAGTTAAAGTTGTGATAAATGCAGGCCAGTTTGCTACCAGTCCTCCGCAATATTGGCACCGTATTGAGCTGAGTGACAATGCCCAGTTTAATATCAATTTTTGGTCGGAGAAGAACAAGTCAGAGCAACCAATGTTCCATACTAAATAATTGTAATTCAATACAAAAACTTCGTGAGAAAGCGATTAAAAGCCCTCATAAAGGACAACTTTCATCAATATGAAAGGATGCCGCAATCATCCCTTTAATATGACGGCTATGCATAGGGAATTGTTCAGACAGAACAATTCCCTATAACTACTAGTAAGACTTCGTATTGTAAAGTACCATACTATTAATTAGTTAACTTTATGGGGACATTGGATGCTTCCTAAGTATGTTGCACTTGTCGATGAGACGAAGAAATACGGGCTGGACAGTGAAGCTATCGCGCTCTGTGGCCAGCTTTTCACGTTGAATTCTCAATTGACGGAAGAGTGTAATCAAAACCTCAACAAGTTTGGCCTTCTTGAAGGACGCTTTGTCGCGATGCTATTAATTCATAGTATGGGCGAGGCGGCGCCACATGAATTGTCGACTAAAACAGGTCTGACACGTGCATCAATAACGTCAATAATTGATTTTCTTGAAAAGAAAGGATATGCGACTAGAATTCCATCGCTTTCTGATCGACGCTCACTTTCTGTTAGATTAATGTCTGAAGGTGAGAGTGTTCTTGATGAGGTCTTAACGTACCAACTTCAATGGTTGGAGAAAATCACCGAGCCGCTCACTTCAGAAGAAAGAGCCACCTTGAAGCACCTGCTAGGCAAAATAAGCGCGAATAGATAAGGCATAGTAGGATAGGGGATTACAAGAATAAAGCATGATACAGGAGATAAACATTTCTCCTGCTTATATACAGCACAACAATATTAATGACCCTATTACCATATTTTCTGGGAAAAGGATTTCTCATTACTCTGTCTGTAGTGGTTTGAATTGGTTAAGAATCAACTTATAACCACCAGTAGACAAGATGACGCCAACAATAACCGAAACCGTACCTATTATTTGAATTTCATTGGGCAGGACACCGTTAAATGCTGTAATTACCATTGTAAAAACAGGCACTAGATTGAAGAAAATTGACGTATTAGCAGGCCCAACTTTCTTCAGGCCAACATTCCAGAATAAATAATCCAATACAGATCCTACAACGCCCATATAGATTGATGCCATATGCACAGAGACCGGTGCAGACGTTATACTATCAACTAGATTTCCAGTAAGCAGAGCAGCTAAAACTATTCCAATTGTTACGAATAACATAGTGAAGCTGGTGGTTTGTAAAGGTGAAGAGTGAGTAATATATTTCCTGCAACCGACGGTATATGATGCCCCAAATAGGCTCCCACATAGAATGATACAATCACCTAGTGAGAAATGGAGATTAGCTAAATTATCGATGGAGCCTTTGCTTATGACAAATACAACACCAACAAAACTGAACACAATCCCGATTGGTTGGTTTATTGACAGTTTTTCTTTATCTAATAACGAAGATAGTAAAGCGGTTGTGATTGGTGTTGTCGCCATAATCAATGCTCCATTAATTGGTGTTGTTGTTTTCAAACCAATAAATAAGGACAGATTGAAACCTGCTACACCTAATAAACCCAACGAGAGAAAAGCAAAAAAATTGCATTTCAAAACACTGAGACTATTTTTTCTTTAATTAATAGATAAATAAAGATAACAGTAGTAGCGATGACAAATCTTTCTGCTGCACCAGCTATTGGAGACATATGTGAAACAACAAATACGCCAGCATTGAAGTTAGAACCCCAGAAAAATGTTGATAATGTAATACCGATAAATACGATTATATTCCCCATAAGATCATCATCTCCATTGATATGTATTTTGATAAACCGATATATAGTATGATTGCAAATAGTAAGTCAGTTAACTATCTGGTTGCACTATATGCACAATGCGCTTATTGCATCAACGTGAGATTGCTCAGATGTTTGATTTAAATTTGCAATCATACATTTCACTGATCTAGCGGGGGCGTTGCAGCTATGGACGTAAAACAGCCTGAATAAGTTCAGGCTGTTTCAGGTGAGTGTTTTATACAAAGATGGTGAGGTTTTCATGAAATAGGCTGGTTAATGTTTACTATGATCCATTTTTTCCTTTTTCATACCTTCAGGAATATAGGTTGCCTCTTCTACCTTTACCTCAACATTTACTGTTCCAGCTTGTTTAAAATGTAAGGTCAGGGGGAATGATTCACCTAGAGCCGGCACTTTTTCTAACTCGAAAAACATCACATGTAAACCACCGGGCTTTAATTGCGTTGTCTCATTACCCAATATGGTAATTTCATTAACTTTACGCATTTTCATCATACCGTCTTCATGAATATGAGCATGAAGCTCTGTTTTTCCGGCAATGGGGGAGCTTGCACTGAGTAGCTCATCTGGCGTATCGCCGTGATTCATCACAGTAAAAAAAGCAGCAGCAACCTGTGATGAGGGCGGCACTTGTTTCGACCATGGGTGCTTAATATGAATTTCACCTAGCTTATAGTCGTGCGCTTGCGCCATGGTTGTAACGCCAAGCAGAACACTGATCATTACCGATATTATTAATTTCATTATCTACTCCATGTAATTGGTATCCTATTTTTTTAAAGAGTAGCATGGGTAATAGATATGTAATATTGGGAATTTTATGTTTTTATAGCATAGAGTGTAATTGGATGATTCACATCACTAGTTTTGCATTTGTCGGGTTTGGTTCATAGTACGAGAGCCTCCTGCACCATAGGAATTTATATCAAAACGGTTCTGTGGCCTTGCTCTTTTTCGGTCTAACCGACGTAAATTAATATTGTATTTTTCTTCTAATATTGAGATTACTGTATTAATCTCTTTCTGTGGAGCATTATTTTCGACCATATAATAGTAGAGATTAATTGCGCGTTGTTCTGTCATTGTAAACTCCGATGCTTTAATGAGTATGGGCTGCTCCTGCAAGATTAATTATGGCAATACCGACGGCAACAAAGGCCATTCCAATCCACACTTTGGTGTCAAGATGCTGTTTATAGATGATACTGGACATTGCTGTTACAGCAACAATGGCTAAGCCCGCCCAAAGAGTATGCACAATACCGACAGGCAGTGATTTCATTGCTTGGCCAAGAAAGAGAAACGCAAGGAGGTGGCCTAGTATGACAATAGCACTCGGCAGAAAATTGGTGAAACCATTAGTTGCACGTAATGCGACGTGAGATGTTGCCTCTGCCATTACGCCTAAAAGTAGAAAAATCCAGCCCATGAAAACCTCTTCGTTATTGTATGAGTCTCGAGATGCAGGCTAGTTTAATTGTTTACATTAAAATGATAATTGTTGATTTACACAAATCACTTTTGCGAATTGGTAACAATAAGAATCGGTCGTATACAATGGACTGGTATGCTTTAAGTTTACTGATACTGCTTTGATTGTTACTATTATGTAAGTAAATAATCATCATTATGATAGGAATAGATCAATGAACGTTATTGCATTTGCAGCAAGCAGTAGCAAAAAATCCATCAATAAGCAGCTTGTCTCGTACGCGGTTTCCACTCTTGATAATGCTGAAGTGGAAGTCTTGGATCTTAATGACTTTGAGTTACCTTTATTCAGTGAAGATAAGGAAAAGGAAATTGGCCAGCCAGAAAACGCTCATGCTTTTTTGAAGAAGATGCAAGCTGCAGATGCGGTAGTAGTCTCATTTGCAGAACACAATGGTTCTTATTCAGTTGCTTATAAGAACTTATTTGATTGGTGTTCTCGTATACAGCCGAAAGTCTATCAAGATAAGATCATGGTGTTACTGTCAACATCGCCAGGTCCTGGCGGTGCAAAAACAGTACTCTCGACGGCATATGGCTCGATGCCTTTTTTTGGTGCAGACGTAAAAGCCAGTGTCTCGGTGCCAAGTTTCTATGATAATTTTGATGTTGATACTCAGCAGTTGATTAATAGTAGTATTAATGCACAAGTTATCTCAGCGATGAAGACGTTGTAAGCTATTCTCTCATTAGCCATCGTAAGGTGGCCAATATATCGTGACTTTGTTCTCGTTTTTAATGTTGCTCTGTGTGTGAAATTCATTCATATGTCGACGAGGGTCACAATTTAAACAATATCAATGTTTGAACATTTTCATAACAAAGTTCGGTAGGCACAAGGTAAATACTCATTTGTTGGTTAAAAGGACTAATTATGTTAAACATTGTAGTGTATATGGTTGGTGAATGCCATGTTGGTGCCAATGTGTGACGTTGAACTAAGTGTTCAAAATTTTATTGAGTCAGGTATATTTGATTTGAACAAAATCAATAGGATAGATACCCGTCAAATGAAAATCTGGACAGATGTATTCTCACGACGAGCGTATCTCAATGTTACAAGGAGAAGGATTATGGGTAAGCCACGCGTAACAAATAAGCGAATGAAAGAAATTCTTGATGAAGTTAAGAAAGATAAAAAGTAAATCTAATAGCCTCCTCTGTGGAGGTTTTTTTATGCCTATATCGCTTGATAGTAGATATATTTAAATTGTTTTTTCAACTTCTGTTCTATTTTTTGTGAAAATGTCTGTTAATGCACTCATGCTTTCATAATTACAAGAATACGGATCAAATGCCCATGCAGCATCTGATAAATAACGTGTTAATAATATAAGTGGAAGACATATTTTCAGTCTATACATTAAGGTTATAGGGGGAGATGAAGCTAACAATTCTCACAGTGCACACTAAAGTAATTCTAATCAATTAAATTTGCAAAGAATGCAGAGTGATACTCGTGAGATTAAACGAGATATGAATTTGATTGTGTCGTATATCACGATAAAGCATGGTTATCGTGAATATTCATGAATTTATGTATTGTCGATAAAAATACCGCCTTGGTGATAAGCGGTATCTTGGGGGCGATTGATAAGAGCGCTCTGCTGAAGGTTAACGCTTAGGCATGTGAGAGTATGCCTGTATTATGAAGACTACGTTTTTTATTGACGTCGTGCCATACCAGTGGAATCACAAAGATTGCCAATACGATGTTTGATAGAGGAACGGCTAACCAAACGCCATCAAGACCCATCAGTAACGGCATGACATACAAGAAAGGTAGTTGGATTAACATATTACCCAGCGATATCATTAACGCTTTACCGCCTTGATTTACCGCCATAAAGTACACGGATGCAAGGGCGAAAAATCCATCTAAGAACATAGCAAACAGGTGTAGGCGGATACCATTAATGGTTTCTGTCGCCAGTACTGATGCGTTATTACTGAATAGATTAACTAATGCGTTGGGGAATAGATTCAATATGGCGACAGAACCGATACCGGTTAAGACCACTATTTTTGTCGCAAGGGCCATGGTTGCGCGAATCTTATTACCTTGTTTCGCTCCAAAGTAATAACTAACAGGTGGTTGCATCCCGCTGGCAATACCTTCAGCCAGCAGGTAATACATCGTCACAAGATAACCAACAATGGCATAGGCGCCGACGTGCACAGCGCTGCCATACTGCATGAATAGTTTGTTATGTAGCGCTACCATGAAGCTAAAATAGGCATACATGAATAGACTCGAAGCACCTAGTCCGATCGTTTTGATTGCTAAGTCAGGTTTGAAGCATAATTCATGGATGGTTAGCCTAAGCTGTGATTGTCTTGAAAAGAAATAACCAAGAGCAACGAGTGTAATACCTAACTGGGCAATAATAGTGGCAATTGCTGCGCCTTGAAGCTCCATATTGAAGTGAGCAATAAAAATATAATCGAGAACAATATTGACGATGGCACCTGCCATCATCAGGCCAGTTGAGAAGTTCGGGCTGTCATCATTACGGATCAGCATCGGTAGTGCGCCAGAGGCAATGGTAAAGACGGCCCCCCAGCTGAAGACTTCAATGTAAGCCATGCCCATTTCGAGTGTTTTGCCTGTTGCTCCCTGTGAGATAAGCAAAGAAGGTGCAAGTAAGTTCAGTAGCACCATCATCAGCAAGCCTGCAATGCCGATAAGCCCTATCGCAGAATAAAGCGTTTGACGTGCAGAATTGTTGTTACTTTCGCCACGATAGATTGAAACAAGGCTTCCCGCTCCCATACCGACTAGCAAGCCGAGTCCAGCAAGGACACCGATCACCGGCCATGCCAGATTGATCCCGGCTAATCCCTCGTAGCCAATATAGTGGCCAACAAACATACCATCAACGACCTGATATAGGCCATTGACTAACATTGCGGCGATCGAAGGAATAGCAAACCGCCAAAAGGTTTTTGAGATGCTGCCGGAGTCGATATCGGCTTTTGATACTTCTTGCATGATTTTATTTCTAGTTATGAGATTTTGAGCGCTATTATCTACATAAACCGGATTGTTGTAAGTTAGTATCTATCCGTTTATCGGATGGAAGATAAAGGTCGATCTGCGCTACTATACCCAAACTACCTTAGGCTACTGAGGTATTTTAAGAGGGTATTATTGTGAATTGGACGATTGATCAATTAGAAGCTTTTGCATGCGCCGTCCAGCAGGGATCATTTTCGGCAGCAGCAAGAAAGTTGGGAAAGGCGCAGTCAAGGGTCAGTACGGCAATTAACAATCTTGAGCTTGATTTGGGTTTTGAATTATTTGATCGCAGTGCTCGGCTTCCTGTGCTGACCCCCGCAGGGGAAGATATGTATATTGAAGCCCAGGCGGTATTGGCGCAGTGTCAGCGGATGTGCTCGCGCGCTATGACGGTGGCAACGGGTGAAGAAGCCATATTGACCGTTGCGATTGATGAAGCGGTTCCAATTACGGCTTTTGAAGTGATGTTTGAAGCTGCCGCACACCAATTTCCATTGCTGAAATTGACCATTAATAATGGCTCTCAGCAAGATATTGCCCAGTGGGTGGCAACGGGAAAAGCTGACATTGGATTGTTGTTTCACCAACATAGCTTGCCTGAAAACCTTGAGTTCACTTCGGTTGGTCAGTTTAAACATTCGTTGATTGTTTCACGCCACCATCCTTTAGCTGAGATACCAGTACCTCAAATCAGTGACCTGACTCGTCACCGCCAGTTGGTCATTCGTGACAGAATGGGTATAGGACAAGCTAAACCAATCGCTTCAAATTATTGGCATATTGATAGCTATTATATGATTTCTGCGATGGTTACACGTGGGATTGGCTGGGCATTAGTACCAGAACATGTCGCCAAAGAAGAATGGTATGTTAACGAGCTGATTGAATTGTCCACGGAAGAGATCACAGAGCCTTTAATGGTTGAGATTGGCATTGTTAAGCGCCGTGATAAGGGGATGGGGACCGTCATGGATTGGATGTATGAAGAGCTAGCGAAGATGTTTTAGCTAAAGTAGTTTGAATTGATGATTATTCTGTCAGCGCATAATCAGATAGATAAAACAAAACGTTGCTGGTAGTGTCATACAAAAGAATAATGTTAGAGATTCATAGTCATGACAGCTGAAATTTTCTCCCCAGTTAATGATGAACAACCATCAAGTACATTGCCGCTGATTCTTGCGGGCCCGATGATGCGTAAGGTGACAGCAACGGAACTCACTTTTTGGCTGGCGTTAAGCGTCCCTCTTTCTGGTGAGCTGACGGTGTACTGGAGTGGGGAGGAAGTGCCACTTTTTTCTGGTGATCTTGCTGATGGTCAGCATATTCAAATTGGTCAGCAAGCATGGATTTATCAAGTAACCTTTAGTGGTGATTTTCCCGTAAATTCACCGCTTGAGTATCAGATCACCACACAACAAGGAACGATAACCGAATTACAGCCGCATTTGCTCTATCCAGGGGAAGAACGTCCTTCATTCATTATTAAGACGCAAGCGGACTATGTGATGCACGGCTCATGCCGTAATCCTCATTATCCAAGCAAAGATAGCTTAGTCGCGGCAGATAATAAAATAGCATCACAAACGGTAGAAGAGCGCCCGGCATTGCTGATGATGAGTGGTGATCAGATTTATGCCGATCATGTTGCGGGTCCCATGCTAGATGCAATTCAGCAGGTTATTCGCTTGCTCGGGCTATATGATGAAACGTTCGACAAAGCACCTGTTACCTGCGGTACGGAGCTATTTGCACACCAGCATAATTTCTATTGCCGTGACAAAATATTGCCGCATTATCTTGAAGGCGGACAAGAAGTTTTTGACCGAATGCCACGCATAGCTAACTGGTTACGGCGTCGTGTTCCGGTTTTTAGCTCAAGAGAGTCAGGTAATCATCTGATCACCTTGAGTGAATTTATGGCAATGTATTTGCTGGTATGGTCACCAGTTTTGTGGCTGCATGTTGATAGCGGCAAACTAAGAACAGCGCACTTTCGCTGGCATGGCCACACATTGGACCCACAATGGCAGAGTTTGTGGTTCAATGAGAAAGTTCAGATTGATCAATTTGTTGAGGGGTTACCCCACGTTCAGCGATTGTTTGCCCACTTACCGACTTACATGATTTTTGATGATCATGACATTACCGATGACTGGAACCTGACAGTGGGCTGGGAACAAGCGGCCTATCACCACCATTTATCACGGCGCATCATTGGTAATGGTTTGATCAGTTATTGGTTGTGTCAAGGTTGGGGGAACGCCCCTGAACGGTTTGATGAAACCTTTATGGACCATATGAAAGCATTTTTTGACCCAGCAATTCGTCAAGAGGGTGATGCTGACAGCCAAGATAGCGTTATTGATTATCTCTATCGCTTTGAACAGTGGCATTACACAATAGAGACCACACCAAAAATGCTGGTGCTGGATACCCGGACTCGTCGGTGGCGTTCAGAGTCTAAGATGAATAAGCCGTCAGGGTTGATGGACTGGGAAGCGTTAATTGAAATGCAGCAAGAAATACTGAACGAGCCTGCCGTTATTCTTGTTTCACCAGGTCCCATGTTTGGTGTGAAGTTTATTGAAACGCTACAGCGTATCATGACATGGCTTGGGCAATCGTTATTGATTGATGCCGAAAACTGGATGGCGCATCCGGGTTCTGCCAATACATTAATCAGTATTTTTACCCATACTAAAACGCCAACAAACTTCGTGATTTTGTCGGGAGATGTTCATTACTCCTTTGCGTATGATATCAAGTTACGTTTTCGAAAATGCAGTCCTAATATTTATCAAATCACATCGAGTGGGTTCAAAAACGAATTTCCAAATGGGCTATTGAGAGTCTGTGATACGATGGATCGGATCCTTTACAGCCCTCGATCGCCGTTGAACTGGCTGACGAAGCGAAAACGCCTGAAAGTGTTTAAACGCGATCCCGATACTGCTGATAACCACCGCCTGATTAACCGAAGTGCGATAGGGGAAGTACGTCTTGATAGTCATGGTAAACCGATTGATATTTCGATTCTGACCGCAGAAGGAGAACGGATTTCTTTCCCACCGATTAACGACTAAGCGTCCAATCATCTATATTTCTATGGGATGAATAAAAAAGGGGTGAGTGATGGCGCGAACAATAAAGCAAATCGGATGGTTAATAACAGTGTCAATGTTGGTTTTAGGCTTCAGTTCGCCGACTTGGGCTGGCTGGAAGCTTGATAGTAATAGCTCATTGATTGGGTTCTCTTCGGTGAAAAATGATAGCGTGATGGAGCAACATACATTTCGTCACTTAACTGGCCGCATAAATAATGAAGGGGATGTATTACTGGTGGTGGATCTCACCAGTGTCGATACTCAGATAAAAATCCGTGATGAACGAATGAAAAAGGAACTCTTTCATACCGACAAATTTCCTCAGGCTGATATCAAGGCAAAAGTAGATATTGCCATGCTCAGTGAAATGACGATAGGGGAAACCGTAGTGGATGAGATAGCGTTTTCATTAGCGCTTCATGGTGTCACTAAAGATTTCACTACTACCGTACAACTCACGAAATTGGATGATGATGGTTTACTGGTGACGACACTAAAACCAGTACAAATTAGCGCAGCGACATTTGGATTGGATACAGGTATCGGGACATTAATGAAGATAGCTAAGCTAAATTCAATTTTATTAACGGTTCCTGTCAGCGCCAATTTAGTGTTCATACCAAATTAATGACCTGATTAGTCAGGTTGAAAGTGTGATGCTGACACCCTTCAGTAATAGCGGTATTATAGGTGCATAGTAACCAGTCATTTGAGAACACGGTGTTTGATAAAGAACAAATCGTAAAACTGGCAAATGTAAAAATGCCGTTTGGAAAATATGCAGGTCGAGTGATTATCGACCTGCCTGATGAATATTTGTTATGGTTTCAAAAGCAAGGTTTTCCTGAAGGGGAGCTGGGTACACTGATGGCATTAGCGCTGGAGTTTAAAATTGAAGGGCTAGAATCTGTGATCCGGCCGTTAAGACGGGATTAATTTACACTGCATTGATGTAATTGTGCATTTTTAAATTTAAACGAATATAGGATGTTCGCTGAAAGTTTGCTAAGCATTATTAAAAACTAATGACCAATAGGTAAGAACAAGTCTAATTTAACCGGAATATAGGTTTTTTACTTAATTACATGACATTATTGATAATCTTCGTAGATGAAGAGTGAATATATAACGCTCACAATGAAACGATTTAGACCTTCACAGGTATCCTACATATTATGGATGATGCTTATTATGTTTTCTTTCGCCGTAGGATTGGCGGTGTATGTGGCTAACGAGTTTCATGCCTCGTTCAGTTGGCCAGTCACTAAGGGGAGGGTTGTCGATAGCTGGCTGGAGAATGTCCACAACCCCAGCAATAGTGATGAGCGTTTCAAGGTGGGTATTGAATACGCTTATTCGGTAGACGGAGAATCTTATTATAAGGATAGTAAGAGTGATCTCAATGGAGCCGTTAACATTTACGACTTGGATGAAGCAGAGGCTCTGATTGCCGAGTTTCCTCGAGGTCAGGTGGTTGAGGTGCACTACAAGCCGAGTAACCACAATACGGCGGTTCTCAAACCCACTGTGCACATTTTTATTCTTGTCGCCGCAGTAATATTCAGTTTGGTGCTAGTACTGGTTTTATATCTGATTTATCGAGAGATGACAGAATAGCCTGAACGTTTTTGGGTTAGAAACTGTAGCGAAGGCCAACTAACAGTAACGCTTCATTGCTATTATAAAAATCAATGTTTGAGCGGTTGAGACCGTAACTGGCCAGGGTCGTGACCGCCCATTGTTTCCCCCATCCCGCGAAATTTTCATATTCATAAGCGATAAATAGACTAAGTTCATCGTCTGATTGTTCTTGTTTGAAAACAGGATTGATTGCATCGTAGTGGCGATAGATATAACTGGATGTGATCGCTGTGCTATGGCGTCCTGATTTTATAAAGTAAGTTATTTCAGCTTCATAGGCCGAGAATGAAGCAGCCTTACCATCGGCTGAACGGTTGGTATAGCCAAGGGAATAGATTAAGCCTGAGCCGCGATTTAGCATGTTTAGGTATTTCCCCCGTAGGTAGAAGCTGTCACCTCCGCGATGTAGTGTACTGTCTGTGATCCTTTCATCATCAATGTCTGATACGGTGTAAGCAGTATCAATGGTTACACCGCTGCGCATAATGTTCGCCAACTTAATACGAAACGCATTGCCTTCCTGATCTGTTTTGCTGCGGGGTGAACCTATTAAGTATGGGTTTTTCCAGACTTCGCCAGACATAATGGTAGGCAAATAGGATATATCTAGTGTTGTACCAGAGGTAAAATCATGCTGATAGCCTAGTTCAAACGCAAGTGTGCCAACCGCGATATCATCGCGGGAGGTACCTAAATAGAATCGCTGTGTATTCTTTGAATTGATCGCATAGTTAATATTGCCAAACGGGGCGATTAAATAAGTGTATTTTGTATTACTCGATTCATCTAATTGCTGAACCATTGCGGATTGTTTAGTGCTTAGATTTGAATCTGATGTGGCAAATCCCGTATTTAAGAACAGTTCACCGCTAAAACGTGAAGCATCGAAAATACCGACACCTGCCACAGCAGAGCTTGTTATTAGTGAACCGAGTAAAGTAATCACTATGTTCTTTTTCATGCGCATCTCTTTGCTGTATTACCCCGTTTATTAATTTTAGATTGTTTGGATTACTTTATCAGGGAAACCAAAGTATTTTTGTGTCCCATCATGTTCAAGCAGTAAGCAGTGACTTGATGCTGCAATGTAAGATTTATCATTGGTGGTATAAATCACTGTGGTGTTGGCAAGTTTTTCACTAAACAGTTTATTGATGTATTTAACATGCTCCCTTTCGCAGCCAACAAATGGCTCATCAATAATGATGACACCTTGATCACAGCAGCCCAGTCCAAGAGCTATCCGCAGTTGCTGCTGTACACCATTAGGGAGTTGCGCAACATAATCTGATGACATCATGGTCTCGAGTCCTTGTGGTAACCAAGGGTGTAAATCAAAAAAGTCGATAATGTCTTCCATTTGTTGTCGGGCGATTACCCCGTCATGAATGATGAAGTTTGATTCAAGAGAACCTTCAAAAATATGGAGCTCAAAGGGAATATAGTTCACCGCTTTTCTGAAACGGAAGTTATTGAATTGCTTAGTATTATAACCATCCAGTAATACATTACCCTGATACCTGTCTTCAAGCCCAGCCAAGATACGCAGAAGTGTGGTTTTTCCTGCACCAGAGCTACCAGTAATGGAAATTTTATCACCGGCTTGCGCAGCAAAAGCTAAATTCGTAAGTCCTGTCGGCGTGCCTTGATAGCGGTGTGTTAAGCCAGTGACGGCAAGTTTGCCGTTAAAGTGGCGTATTGGTGGGCTACTTTCGAGGTGGAAGCGATCATCACTTAATGACATCAAAGCGTTAATTTGGCCACTGGCTGCTTTTATCGTTTTGAATTTACTGATGGAGTTATAGATGCCCATGATGGGTCCCAGCGCTTTCCACACTAAGATAATGATCGCTAACATCGCTCCTGCATCTGTTTGACCGGACATAACACCTAATACCGCCGTAACGATACTTGCGGTACCGATGGCCTGAATTAATCCTTGCCCCATTGCTTGAATTTTACCATTGGTCACTGAAACCCTTTGAGCGTCGTCAAGGCTTTGAGTATGTGCCGCATGAAAACGTGATCGGATCACGCGCAGTAATGGTAGGCCTTGTATGGTACTAATGCTGCGCAGCAATTCATTCCATTGATATGACACCATCGCATTGGCTCGAGAACTATTTGATGTCGCTTGTGTGTAAATATAGCGTGAGTAGACACAAAATAGCAGCATGAGAATAATCCCCGCTAATACGGTCAGTGCTGCAGAGCCTGAAATAATGGTGATCGCCAGAATAAAAATGATGACGAAAGGCATATCAAAGTAGCTTAGCGTGGATTCAGCAGTAACTAATTTTCGTAGCTGGTCAATGTCTTTCAGACGAGCAAGTTGGGATGATACGCCTGCTGATGAGGTCATTGAGTAGGGGAGCCAGAGTAATTTACTGACAACATTTTTTGAAATGTGGGTCGCGAGATCTTTCCCTGATGTGGCCAAGATGTTCATCCGGAGCCGTTTAAAACCATATTCCGCGATGGCGAGAAAGAGCGCGAAGCTGGTTAACCAAAGTAAGGTGGATTCAGAACCGGAGGTGAGCGCAAAGCTGTAAACGCCCATAATAAAAAACGGTTGCATTGCACCTAATACATTGATGATCAGGCTTAGAATTACCAAGCTTTTGATTTCATTTGTGTATCGGTAAAAGGCGTATTTTATCCAATTGGATTTGTCTTGTGATTCAGGTGGCGGTTCGCGAAATATTTTTGAGTATTCAGAAATTTCACAGACGGTACAGGCCTCATTTGTCAGCGGATGTTCGATAAGTACGTTATTGCGGTAATCAAACAGTTTAGCTAGCCCATGTTCTATACCAAGAAAGATTGTACAGACATTACCGAATTCAATAAAAGTGGGAGATGAAATGTGTTTTAGCTCAGTCATAGAGGCTAGATGACGTTTTTTACATTCATAGTCGAGGCGCGATAAAGTACTGGCAAAACTGTCAATATCTCTTGCTTGAGGAACAAAAGCATCCGTGAGAATTTCAGGTGTACCCTCCCATTGCAGCGTCACCAACGTATATGCAATACCCAAGATCGTTGGAGAATGACGGTAGCGTTCTTTGAATTTGCTTGAATCAAAGTCGCCAAGTCGTTCTACGGTATTGCTAAAATCTATCAATACACTCATGCGGCAACCTTTTTGTTGAATTTATGTTTCACCAATGTGGTATCTAGTTGATCGAGTTTATTACTAACAATGATGCAGATGAAATTATTTGCCTTTGGTGCAATACAGGCCAATAATAAGCGGCCAAATTGCGTATCATAAACCATGTCAATATCATCGATCATTAATACGGATTTATTGCTCAATAGCGCACGAACAATGAGTAATGCAAATAAGACTTGCCGTGAAAAAGGCAGTTGGGAATGGCTAGAAAGTTGGGTATAGAAGCCGTTTTTTAAGCTATCGATTTTATCCTTAATTGCGAGGTTTTCGCATAGGGAATAAGCTGCATTATTTAGGTGTGATTGAAAACAAGTGAGATTATCGATAATACTTCCTTCAACCAGCGAGGTGTTTTTATCTACTTTGATAATGTCATTACGCCATGTAGCATAGTCAATGGTATCGAGAAGAACATGATTTACTTGAATGCAAAGCTTATCATCATGGATATCTTGGTTTAAGCAGCGTAATATATGGCTCTTGCCACTTCCACTCGGCCCTGTGAATAAATGAATATGCCCAGAATTGAGACTTACTGATGATGAGAGCGGCTGCTCATTAAGGGGTGTTGGTATATTGAGTATTCCTGTCGTATATTCTTGATGGGTTTTCACACTGATTGTTCCTGCATTGATACCCACTGAAATGGTTGAAATTGGCTCACGACTTATTGTTGATTGTGGGCTGTGGGATGCCAAGGGCGAGGACGATAGAGTCGCAGTTTGTTTTGGCGATAAATCCAATATTTCAGCAATACGTGTAATATTAAGCTGATGAGTTCGCCACCGGCTGAGGGTACGCATGACTTGTTGGTAAGGGGCAAAGTAACGGTTAGTGAGCAAAATCACTGCCGCCATTACCCCTTGGCTAATGTCTAAATAAATAACGGCATGGGCGCATATCACGACTACTACGGCAACTGAAAGTTGTTGAATGAGATTTAGAGTAAGGTTGAATGATGACTCAAGCCGTTCGTAGGCAATACTCTGTGTTTCACGTTCACTAATCATATCAACCATAATGCTTTCAACCCGGTATTCCATGGTGCGGCTTTTAATGTCTAATGGATTAGAGACGATTTCGATAATTTTAGAGCTGGTAAGGCCTTCAATATCAGAACGTTGTGATAATGCGTCTACTCGTTTATATGAGAGGTATTGTGCTGCAAATAAAAGAATCATTGAGGCGATAATAAGTGCAAGGCCCGCCCACATGTTGATCAAAAATATGATCAATATGGTAATAACGCTGGCACCCGCATTAATGATAGCCTTGATCGACTCCCCACCAAAAAATTGTTTAATCTCAGGGATTGTCGCAATACGTTCGAGGTACTGGCCCATTTCTAAGCGATTAAAACGCTCAATATTTGACGTACAAATAGCAATAAAAACATGATTGGTTAACTGACTTTCAAAACGTTTCATAATGACTGAGACAAGATGCTCTTCTTGACGTTTTAATTGGTAATCAAGAAAAACAGCAGTAAGAATGATACCGAAAAGTAACATCAGCGAATGTGTTGATTGATTCGGTAAAATTCGGTCAAAAATGATCAGGATTGAGAACGGTAAAACCAACCCTAGTAATGTCGTCATTATGGTCGAAAAAATCAAGTACAAGGTGTCGAGAGGGCTGATTTTCCGTGTGAACAGTGGCGTTTTCATCATCGGTGCTCTTATTGAGATATTAGATGGAGAGGAATCGGTGAGTCAGCAGTGCCATCGTTAGCGGGAGACATTTTCGCCGCAATTTTATTGATGGTGTTCAGGGTTAAATTTCCGACTAGTTCATTCAGTTGTATTAAGGTGATAATGTAGTCATAGCGTGCCCGCTCGTAATCTCGGATGCTGCTAAATAGCTTACTTTCTGCTGAAAGTAGATCAGTAATTGTACGTGTACCCAGTTTATGCGCTTTTTGGATACCAATGTAGGAGGAATAATTGGCTTGAATAATGATGGTTAGACTTTCCAAAGAGACAGAATAGTCATTGATATTATAAATGAACTCATCAAAGTGTTGTTGACTTTGCTGCTTGCTGTCTTGCAGGTCAATATCGGCACGTTCAATGTTTGTTTTGTTTTGTTTATAACGGAAATAATCTTTACCACCGTTGAAAATGGGTACATCTAATGTCAGCGTATAAACGACTTCTTCTGTTATTCCCTTTTCAGGATGAATTTTGGCTGATGCATCATTGGTATTGTCATAAGTGTACCCGATACTGCCTTTTAATGAGGGGATGAATTCTGCACCTGTTTCTTTTAATGCTTGTCGACTCTTATCTACTTCTTGTTGTGCGATTAGAACATCATACCCGGAGGTGTATAACACCTCGTTGAGGTGACGTTGCTGTTGCTGTGATATTTCATTAAAAGGAATGTTTGTCTGTAAGTCGTAGCTTGGCGTGAGTTGATGCTGAGTAATATTTTCTAGTTGGGTTAAAATAACGCGTTGATCTTTTTTTAGAGTGCGCAGTGTATTGGCCGTTTTTTCTTTTTGAGCTAGCACTTCATATTTTTCAGTACCAGCGATATTCCCCAGTTCCACATTACGATTGATAAAGGTTAAGCGTGTTGAGGCGGACTCATATTCTGCTTGAGTTGCACGGATCTGTGCACCATTTTTGAGATACTCAAAATAAGTGGTGGAAGCATCACGAATGATAGATTGACGGGCTTGTTCTGTGCGTAGTTTTTCGAGATCGATATCAATATGCGTACTATGCTGAGAGTAAATATCACCGAGATCAAACAAGGTTTGCGATAAAGAAATATTTACACCGTGACTGTTGTAAGTGTTGTCTGCATCTTTGCCAATATAGTGATGTGTTGCGCTGTCGTTCCAGCGGGTATTAGCAGAAAGATTGAGTGACGGCAAAAACTTACTGCGGTTGATATCTAACTCATAGGTGGATGCAGCCAAGCGCATATCAGCGCTGTTCAGTGAGAGGTTTCGTTGTAATGCATTATCAACCACATCCAATAAGCTAGCGGCATGAGATGGCATTGACAGGCTGGCTGCGGTTAGTGTCAATATATTGGTTATCAAATAGTAAGCAGCTGCCGATCCATTAACAGATTTTTTGGATCGCCATATATTTCTTGATAACTTTGATGATTTCATCATTTTTATACGGCTTACTGATGACATAGTCCATCCCTGCTTCAATACATGATTTGTGCTCGCTGGCACTTGTTAGCGCAGTCGCGCCAATGATGGTTGCGGGGTGATGAGAATCCATTTCACCCTCCCGTTGACGAATAAGTTTGGTGGCTTCTATGCCACCCATACCAGGCATAATGCAATCCATAAAGATGATATTTGCACCGTGTTCTTGCATAAAATCAACGGCTTGTGCGCCATCATTAACCGTATGAGCGTCATAGCCTTGTTTACTTAATAGCTTTTTCAATAAAAATTGCTGGACGCGATCATCTTCTACGATTAAAAAAGTGTTTTGTGTTTGTGTATTGTCTGCTTCGGTTTCTTGCATTGCTTCTGCAAGATTAGGGATCATCTCATGTGGGATCAGCGGAGTATAGAACACACGGTCAACATGGGCATGAGTATCTTGTACAGTACTTGATTCCGATGCGGCTAAAAACAGTTTGGTCCGTGATGATTTCTTCAGTCTGGAATGCAATGTCTTACAAAATGATTTGAGTTGAATACCTTTGAGTGTATCGGTGATCAAGATAGCATCGTATTCACCTATCATGGGCAACGATTTAAAAATGTCATTAGCGGCTCTTACTATTTTCACCGTGGCCCCATATTGACTAAGCATCTGCGACATAATATCAATTTGGAGTGGCGAGTCTGTACATATCATGACATGTTTCTTTTCAAGTGATCGTTCTACTCGGTAGAAGCTTTTTGGGGTGATATCAATACCAATATGAAGCTTTTTCAATGGGGGATGTATGAGAGAATCTTGCTCCGCTTGAAACGCTATTGCAGGTACTGGCGCTTGAAGCCAGTACGACTTTAAGCGACTGACTTTGGTTAGAATGGCCTTTGACCACTCGTCGTTAATCCCACTTTTTTCGTTGATAACAGCCCACTGGGCATCTTGGATCATGGCAAGATCGATTATGTTAGTTGGTAAGAATATGATCTCAAAAATCAGACGAGTTTGTTCAACTTCATCCGCTGCTTCTGTTCGAATATTTAGCAGCATATAGGGGGCGGTTTGTGCTGAAATAGCATTGGATAATTGGAGAAAAAGTACCCAAAATAAGCTTGTAGCGTTGCCTTCAATAACTTCGGGTAAATTATTGTGTAAACGACAGTCAAAAACACGTTGAGAATGCTGGGTTTTTGCTGTTAGGTGGACAATGAGTTCAGACATGAAAGAAAGAAACTTTATATTACCTGCCTGTGCTTTATTGCCACCAGAGATAAGACGGTTATAGTTGTCAGCTAAATCAGACAAGGTATTGGTAGCCAGCGTAATATCTCGAGCCATGACCGCCCCATTTTCGCCTGCATCTTGTGCAATTAAACGTACGCCACCTTGAATTGTATTGGTCATCCCCCTAATTTCATAGCCGATAAGGGCATAGAGTTGACGATAGAGATCGGCATTTCTTTTTTGGTTCTCGACATCTTGGTACATTGAAGATAAGTGCGCGAAGATACGTCGTTCTGTTGGCGATGTACCAAAATCGTTCAGTTTATGTTGAATACCACTGGCATCTATATTTTCTAATTGGGTGGCAAGTCGGTTGATATCGCCATTGGCCAGTGAAGTCTGGTTGCTAGAAGGTTTACGTTGTTGATGTTGAAGAACAATAAAGACAAGTATAGCGGCCAAGCACGATGTTAATATGACTAAGGCCTTGCGGAAAATCTGCTGCTGCTTATTGCTATGGTCAGTATTGAGTGTTGAAATTAGATTCTGATGTGAATCTTGAAGGTTTGCATAATAGGTTAATAGAGACTGTTGAAAAGTATTAATATCTTCTGTCGCTATAAACTTATTGATAGAGAGTAATAATTGAGGATATAACATATTGCCAACAAGACTGATATTAGATTTTTCTACTGCAGCTAGTTGTCTAAACGTGTTGATATCATCACGTAGGTTAATGATCTGTGTTGATAATGGCGGTTGTGTTGATGTACATACCTGTAATTTACAGGTTAGTGTTGTCTGCAATAACTGTTCAGATTGTGTGACGAGATTCGCCGAGCTTAATAATAAGGGCGATTGCATTGCATGAGTATGTGCCGTGCGATTATTAACCCATTGCCAGCCAAGGAAAACTTGGATGCCAATACAAAGCACAACGAATGTGATTGAAAAATAAGTTATGGTGTGCTTGGATATTTTCACTTTGCATTACCTCTCATTGAAAGCATCTTCCATCGCACTCATTACAGGTTTTAATGCATAATCAATGGCATAGCGAGATCCTGTTTTGATATCTGCGGTAAATTCCATATAAGGAGATAAAGAATACATCGTGCCTGATCGTTCTAGGAAATCTTGCTGGATCACAATTTTTGCTATATAAAATTCATTATCTTCTTCTTTGTAAGACGATCGACTAATAGAATCGATAGTTCCATTGATAAATCCGTATTTGGCAAAATTATATGTATCGAATTTTAATTTTACCTTTTGCCCAATTTCGACAAATCCCATGTCTTTTTTAGGGATTTTTGCTTCTCCGTGAAGAAGTGTTTGTAGTGGGGCGATATCAGCAATACTTTCATTTGCTGGTATTACCGCTGACTTATAATTGAAGTGCACCTTATCGACAACACCATCAACCGGAGAAAAGACGGTTAAACGATCAACTTTGTCAGCATGTTTCGGAAGCTGAGCTTGTTTGAGAGCGAGATCTTTCTCAAGCTGATTAATTTGCGTTTGATAGTCTGCATTGCGGCTAGCAATCGTATCATTCAACTGTTTTACTAAACGCGTTGACTGGAACTGCTCGTTCATTACAGCTTCATGTAAATTTTCAATTTCACGCAGCATATTACTTTCTTGCACTTGCATATTAAGTACATCGATATATGAAGCCATTTCTTCTTTATAAAGTGTTTCTTTTATTGACAGCTGTTTGTGTATTAACCCAAGCTGTTTCTGTGAGCTGGTAATACGCAGCTTCATTGATTTTATGAGACGCTGTTTATGTTCAATGTCGAGTTTAATAAGTTCTTGATTTGAATTGTTTTTATTGTACTCTTTTTGCCATGATTCAGTATATTGGGTGATCAGCTGAGGATGAGTGGAAAACAACGCGTAATTCGGTTTGCTATGGTTGATAAGCCCTTGAAATCGCAAAATGTCCATTTCTAAGCCAATAATATCTAATGTGGCTGATTGAAATTGGGTATTTCGGTCAACAGATTTTAAACGTGCAATGGGCTGACCTGCATAGACATAGTCACCTGTCTTCACTAGCATAGTATCTAAAATGCCGCCTTCTAGATGCGGTACGCGTTCGATATCAGAGTCAAGTAGCATTTCACCGCGTGATGAGACAACGATATCAATCTGTGCTTGTGAACCTAATATTATTAGTAATAGTAATGTGATAAACAGAAAGAGTAATGATTTATGTACGGCAGTCATTGCACTTTTAATGTAAATCGAATTTTCTATTTCTAATGTGTCATTTTCTTTTGATTCGATTAGCGCTTTTTTTATGTGGTGTTCGATGCTCATTGCAATAGTTTCCTACAACATTGACTCATTGAAAAGTGATAAGTTATTGACTTTCAATTTTCAATGGTAGCGCAGCTATTTGCTGATTCACTTTTACCATTTCATTTAAGACTTCATTGATTATCTGGGCTTCAGGCTTTGTTCCCTGTTTGCACATCCGCTCTATTACTTCAAATTGTTCGCTTGCTGTGTCTTCACATAAAGTGAGTAGCACACCTTTTAATGAATGAACCGTTATAAATAGACCATCAAGGTCATTGCTGGTGTACTGTTCTTGAATTTTATTGAGATCGTTAGCATGTTCTTCGTGATATAACTCGATGATCATCGACATCATGTCACTATCGCCACCCATGGCATCACTGAAAGCATCAAAATTTATCATTTACCATTTCCTTTGGTTTTCGTTTGCTCAAGTTGTTGAGAGATAGCGTGATTCACTTCTTCATAATGTATGGTCTAGCTGGGTCTATATTTCAAGACAAAATACAGTTTTGATATGCCATTTATTGATCAATGTCTCATATGTATACAAATATTCTTTTACCGACTTAAGTGTGCGTAAGTTCTAACTTTTATCATGTTATTTTTATTTTGCGATGATAAATTTGCCAAACATAACGTGTTGTTCTTAGGTATATAAAGATAATTCTCAATTGTAACCAAATGCAGGCATGAGCATGGAGGCCCATGATGGCAAGAAATAAGCATCAAGATAGACATGACGTAACAGAAAACTCGTTGAATGATGCGGTTGAACATAACGCGACTCCAGATGAAAGTGCAGATGAATACCGTGCTCAGGATCGGAATAATCAGCAAAATACCATGGCATCGACAACAGCTACGGGAGCTGAATCTGCGGCTCAAAACACCCATGTGAATAAGGGGCGCGATGATGATACTGCAGTGGCCGAGAGCTCAGATCGTGGTGGTAAAAAGGCGCCAGTAGAAAATAAACGTCAGGATGAGCAAGAAAGTCCTCAGCCATTTCAGGCAGATCAAGGAGTGATCGATACTGAAGAGTTTAATAATGGGCGAGATGACAACGATGGCGCTGAGGATAATGGCGGTGCGGCACCGCAAGCGGTGGGTGGTACCGTTAGCAGCAGACAAACGAATAGAGACGAAGATACTGGTCGAGGTGGGCAAAGTGAAAATGTGATTGCAGATCAACCAGCGTCGGTAAGTAGTACAAATAAAACAGTGCCTGAATCAACACAAGAGAATTTTGATACAGCAACAACCGATAAAACATTTCAAGTTGATGTGGAAAATGCGCATACCAAAGAAATGCCATTAGACGATGATTTTGATACTCAGTCAGTGTCTGAAACATTTGAAGTTCAGGTAGAAAATGTCAACGATGCGGCAGTGGTCACCGGCACGGCATTAACAGGTACTGAAGATACCTCGATTGTTTTCACTCAAGAGATGCTACTGCAAAACGCCAGCGACATCGACAGTGATCACCTCACGGCGCTGAATCTGCAGATTGATGAGCAGTACGGCAGTGTGGTTGATAACGAAGACGGCACCTTCACCTTTACCCCCGCCGCCGATTACAACGGCGATGTCCCGTTCAGCTTTGAGGTGGATGATAACGACGGGGCAGTCACGCCAGCTAACGGTAATTTAGACCTGGCCGSAGAGAACGATGCGGCGGTGGTYACCGAYACGGCATTAGCTGGTACTGAAGATACCTCGATTGTCTTTACTCAAGAGATGCTGCTGCAAAACGCTAGCGATATCGACAGTGATCACCTCACGGCGCTGAATCTGCAGATTGATGAGCAGTACGGCAGCGTGGTCGATAATGAAGATGGCACCTTCACCTTTACCCCAGCCGTCGATTACAACGGCGATGTCCCGTTCAGCTTTGAGGTGGATGATAACGACGGGGCAGTCACGCCAGCTAACGGTAATTTAGACCTGGCCG
>NZ_JAKJSL010000078.1:0-8942 GCF_050336815.1 Photobacterium nomapromontoriensis | reverse complement strand
AGCTTTCTCTCTGTTACCGCTCGACTTGCATGTGTTAGGCCTGCCGCCAGCGTTCAATCTGAGCCATGATCAAACTCTTCAATTAAAAGTGTTTGCTGCTATAAATAGCGGCTCAATGAAATACTGTTTGTTCATTACCAAAGTAATGAACGAATTGACTGTGCCAAAATAACTTCTCTATAAATAGATATGCCATTTTGTATTGGTCACTCAGCTTCATTGATAATTCTTTTGTTGACTATCATTTCACGAGTGCCCACACAGATTGCATGGTCAAATTGTTAAAGAACAATACTTACTTACGTCACCGGCTAGCGCCGCTGTCCGTATCAGTGAGGTCGCATTATAGAGATATTGATCACATTGGCAATAGTGAAATTCTGTTTTTTTTGATAAAAACGACCAACAGCGCAGACTAAAACCAATCACCCCAATTTCCGACTAAAAAACAACCTAATCAGTTATTGATAACAACAATAATCACACTGTTTATCGATCTCTTTCTAACTTTTCGTTGAAAACGTTGTGAGTAAAAACACAAACGCCGCCAAATGGCGGCGTTTGATCTATACCCATTATCTTACTGCACGTATGGAACAACGGTAAGATTAATGAATCTAAGCTGTTTACCCATTATTGCTCACAGATCAGTGAACCATCGACAGCTTTAACGGTGATCATCTTACCAGTCATCAATTCACCTGACAGAATGTCTTGAGCCAGTGGGTTCTCAATATATTGCTGGATAGCTCGTTTTAATGGCCGCGCACCAAATACCGGATCAAACCCTGCTTCAGCAATTAAATCCAGAGCGCTGTCATCAAGCTCCAGTAAATAGCCACGTTCATTCAGTCGTTTCACCAATCGCTCAATCTGAATAATAGCAATATTTTTAATATTGTCAGCGCCCAATGGATGGAACACTACGGTCTCGTCTACTCGGTTAATAAACTCAGGACGGAAATGTTGGGCAACAACATCCATCACCAATGCCTTAATACCCTCATAATCAAGACTACCAAAATGCTCTTGAATACGATCGGACCCTAAGTTTGATGTCATAATGATAACGGTATTACGGAAATCTACCGTACGGCCTTGACCATCCGTCAGACGCCCATCATCCAATACTTGGAGCAAGATATTAAACACATCTGGATGTGCTTTTTCTACTTCATCAAGTAATACCACAGAATAAGGACGACGACGTACCGCTTCTGTTAGATAGCCACCTTCTTCATAACCGACATAACCCGGAGGTGCTCCAACCAGCCTTGCCACTGAGTGTTTTTCCATAAATTCGGACATATCAATCCGCACCATGGCATCATCACTATCGAACATAAAATTCGCCAGTGATTTACATAACTCAGTTTTACCAACACCGGTAGGGCCAAGGAATAAGAAAGAACCGATAGGTCGATTAGGATCAGAAAGTCCTGCCCGGCTACGACGAATCGCATTGGCAACAGCCTCTACGGCTTCATCCTGACCAATCACTCGGTGATGCAGCGCATCTTCCATCTGCAACAGTTTATCCCGCTCCCCTTCCAGCATCTTGGCAACCGGGATCCCAGTCTGGCGAGACAGTACTTCTGCGATTTCCGCATCCGTGACTTTATTTTTAAGCAGGCTCATTTCCTGCATTTCAGCTTGAGCTGCTAAATCTAGCTGTTTCTCAAGCTCAGGGATCCGACCATATTGCAATTCAGACATCCGGTTAAGATCACCAGCACGTCGTGCAATCTCCATATCCATTCGAGCTTGCTCTAGTTCGGTTTTTATATGCTGAGTACCAGAAAGTGCTGCTTTCTCAGCATTCCACACTTCTTCCAGCTCTGCATATTCACGTTCTTTGTTATCGAGTTCATCACTCAAATCAGTCAAACGCTTTAGGCTCGCTTCATCCGATTCTTTAACCAGTGCTTGTTGCTCTATTTTCAACTGGATGATCCGGCGCTCCAGTCGATCCAGAGATTCAGGTTTAGAGTCAATCTGCATCCGGATACTTGATGCCGCTTCATCGATCAGATCAATGGCTTTATCCGGCAATTGACGATCGGATATATAGCGGTGTGATAAACTGGCAGCCGCCACGATCGCAGGGTCGGTGATTTCAACATGATGATGCAGCTCATAACGCTCTTTCAGACCCCGTAGAATCGCCACGGTATCTTCAACTGTCGGCTCATCCACCAGCACTTTTTGGAAACGACGTTCAAGTGCAGCATCTTTTTCTATGTACTGGCGATATTCATCCAGTGTTGTCGCACCAACACAATGCAACTCACCTCGAGCAAGCGCTGGCTTGAGCATATTGCCAGCATCCATTGACCCTTCGCCTTTACCAGCACCGACCATGGTATGAAGCTCATCAATAAAGAGAATAACACTACCCTCTTCCTGTGATAGTTCATTAAGAACGGCTTTTAGTCGCTCTTCAAATTCGCCTCGGTATTTTGCACCTGCAATTAATGACCCCATATCGAGCGAAAGTACACGCTTATTGCGCAAACCCTCTGGCACCTCGCCATTAATAATACGCTGGGCCAACCCTTCTACGATGGCCGTTTTACCAACGCCTGGCTCACCAATGATCACCGGGTTATTTTTGGTTCGGCGTTGTAGGACTTGGATGGTTCGGCGAATTTCATCATCACGCCCAATGACGGGATCCAGCTTGCCCTGTTCGGCACGTTCTGTCAGATCGATGGTGAATTTTTTTAGTGCCTGGCGGTTCTCTTCGGCATTTTGATCATCGACATTTTGACCACCGCGAACTTTCTCGATCGCCTGCTCTATTTTCTCAGCCGATAAACCTTTGTCTTTAAGTAACTTACCTAGCGGACCTTTATCACCCACCGCGGCTAATATAAATAATTCTGATGAGATAAACTTATCTTTACGCTTCTGTGCCAGCTTGTCACACATGTTCAGCAGCATACCCATACCATGAGAGAGCTGAACATCACCACCAATGCCACTGACTTTGGGTAAACGATCCAACAGTTCCGCGAGCCCGGAACGAAGTAATGCGACATCGACATTTAGCAATGTCAGTAAAGGGCGGATCGTACTACCTTCTTGGTTCAACAACGCCACCATTAAGTGGGTCGGTTCGATATACTGATGGTCCCGTCCTAATGCTAACGATTGAGCATCAGAAATAGCCATCTGGAATTTGCTCGTAAAACGGTCAAGACGCATAAGTCCTCCTCTATTTTCTATCAATAGATATGGTGATTCATCTCTCGTTTTTCAACTGATTTTTCTTCATATGAGCAACTAAAGACCCAAGCAAAAATTTTGCCACGGGCATTAATTCACATAATCACGGATAGCCAATCCATAATGCCAATGTAATCAGGCACAACACGACTCTCTGTTACGTGAAGCATCTCGCATTAGATCACATTCAATTTTTGCTTCATTGAATATAAGCCAATACTCCATAAGCCTAAATCGTATTCATCATTAAAGAAGGAAGTCACCATGAGAAGTCATCGCTGTTTACTGAGCTCAGTCCTACTAGTAGGCAGTTTATTGCCAATAGCAAGCTGGGCAACATGCGATCCAAGTGCGAATGCACAAGTCAATTTAGTGTATGTAGAGGATTTTGCGGCGGGCGCCAATGCGGGGCAAATCGTCAAACAAAAAGTGGATTATTTACGAGGGATCATGTCGAGTTCGGCGTTTGAATCCATTCATTCGATTCAATCCAGCGTTTCTTTGTATACGGAATCAGAAAATGACAATAAATTAGTGATCAGCCTAAGCAGCCAATATGCCGGATCGTTTGAGGCCATGACCCAGTTGGTAAACAGCAAACATCATATCTCTATTGATATTAGCCAATGCAATTAAAGCTGAAAAGCCAGTAACGACTGGTATCCAAGACCTGGGCATTATGCTTCGGTAAGCCAAATGAGTGTGGCCTGACGCCCGGTGACTCCATCTCTGCGATAAGAGAAAAAACGTTCTGGCTCATTGTAGGTACAGTATTCTCCACCAAACACCTGATCAACACCTGATGCATTCAGCCGTTGGGTTGCCAAACGATACAAATCAGCCAGCCATTTATCACCATAAGCCTGAAAAGCCCGTTGAGCCTCTGGCTGATACGCAATAAATTGGTCACGCACGTCACTGCCCACTTCAAACGCACTCGGGCCAATTGCGGGCCCCAGCCACGCTAAAATGTCACTGGCGGGTACTGAAAACAACGCCAGTGCCGCTTCGATAATCCCGTTAGCCAATCCTCGCCAACCCGCATGAACAGCTGCAACCTGAGTCCCTGCACGATCACACAAAATGACAGGTAGACAATCAGCCGTCATCACCGTACACGCCAAACCGGGCTGGCAAGTATAGCTACCATCAGCATCCGGCACAGACAATAACGGCTTATCCAACGCTATCACAGTGGTACTGTGGATCTGATTAAGCCAAGCAGGTGCCGTTACCAACGACAATGCTTGCTGTAAATCATCGCGATTAGCTTGAACCACGGTTTGATTATCCCCAACATGCATACCCAGATTCAACCCTTGATAGGGTACAACGCTGTGCCCGCCGAGGCGCGTCGTGGTAACTGCTCGGACACGGCTGGGGGCTGGCCAGTTGGGGATAATAAGCATCTTAGTATTCTTCCTCTTGATGCTCTTCTTTATCTTGACGCAAGATACTCATCATCGCGACCATGTCGATAGGTAAGGCTGCACGCCATTCCATTAGCTCACCCGTAATTGGATGCTGAAGACGCAGCATACGTGCATGTAGCGCCTGACGGTCAAATGCACGCAATGCCTGAATCAACTCCGCAGAGGCATGACGTGGTGGACGAGGGCGACCACCGTATATCGCATCACCAAGCAATGGATGATTTAAATACGCCATGTGAACACGGATCTGGTGGGTACGGCCTGTTTCCAAGCGAAGAACAATACGGGTATGCTCGCGGTAATGCTCTGCCACACGGTAGTGTGTAATGGCTGGCTTGCCCATTTCATTCACTGCCATGCAAATACGCTTGGTTGAATGACGGCCAATCGGCTTTTCGATGGTGCCACCACCGGTCATTTTACCCATAGCGATAGCTTCGTATTCACGAGTGATCTTGCGCTTTTGTAGTGCTCGAACCAGACGTGTCTGCGCTTGAATCGTTTTAGCGACAACCATCAGACCCGTTGTGTCTTTATCCAGACGATGCACAATACCCGCACGCGGCACTTCTGCCAGCTCAGGACAATGGAATAACAATGCATTTAGCACTGTACCATCAGGCGTACCCGCACCCGGGTGAACCACGAAATCACGCGGCTTATTGATCACCAAAATATGCTCATCTTCAAAAACGATATCCAATGGGATATCTTGCGCTTCCCAACGCATTTCATCTTCAATTTCAGCATTAATCAGCAGCTCTTCGCCGCCCATCATTTTGGTACGTGGTTTTTTGATGATATCCCCATCAACTGCAACCATACCGTTAAGGATCCACTCTTTGATCCGAGAGCGGGAGTAATCTGGATATAATTCAGCAATAACCTGATCCAGGCGCAAGCCTAACTGGCTATCATTTACTGTATTTGTTAACTCTATCTGCTGTGCCATCGCGAACTTTTTCAAAAAGCGTGGGACTAAATGTCAAACGCTGAGTAAAATAACATAATAGTGTCATTGTATCTGTTAACGGCTCAGACCGTAATGGATCCATAGAAATAAAATTTTTAAGTAAGGAAACAGACGCCACAATGAAACGCCTGACCCTAACGACTCTTCTTGCCGTGGCCATCCTTTCAGGTTGTTCAACCACGGAAGAAGTGGTACCTGATGTACCGCCATCAGAACTGTACGCGACTGCCCAGCAAGCTCTGCAGAGCGGCAGCTGGAATACTGCCATCGAACGTTTAGAAACACTCGATTCACGCTATCCATTCGGGGCATACTCTGAACAAGTACAGCTTGATTTGATCTACGCTTACTACAAAAATGATGATCTCGCGTTAGGTGAAGCCACCATTGATCGCTTCAATCGTCTAAATCCAGTCCATGATAAAGCTGATTGGGTACTGTATATGCGCGGATTAACCAGCATGGCGCAAGATCGCAGCTTTATGCATGATATCTTCAATATTGATCGCCACGACCGGGATCCCGAACCGGCTCGTCATGCATTCCGTGATTTTAAGCGTCTGCTTGAACGCTATCCGAATAGCCGCTATAGCGCTGATGCAAAAGCCCGAATGATCTTTTTGAAAAACCGACTCGCTGATTATGAACTGGCAACCACCGACTTCTACATTCGTCGTGGAGCGTGGGTCGCAGCAATCAACCGCGCTCAATTGATCCAGCGTGAATATTCAGATACCCAAGCGGCACGTCAGTCACTTAAATTGATGGAAATCGCCTATGACAAACTTGGGCTCACAACGCCAATAGAGAATACACGCAAGCTCATTGCACTAAACCCTGAGTAATGCATGATTTTCACAGCATAAAAAACAGCAGCCTAGGCTGCTGTTTTTTATGCTGGTGAGTCGTCAAGCTTGAGCACTTCAATATTTGGGATAGATTAGCGTTTTGGTTGGCGCTCAAATATCACACAAGTGATTGTTATGGAACGAATAAAACCCCTGCGTAGCACCAGCCACCAGCGTTTGACATACCTTCATACTGCCCCAACAACAGAACCGACTACAAGTACTTTCGTCAAACTTTCTTGCAACAAACCAAGATTGATCACAGATTTTTTCAGGCAAATAATTCAAAGCAACAAGTGTGATCTTTGTCACATTATTGATTCCTAATTTTAGTAATCTGAAGTCAACCCAACAAGGGGTAGCAAAAGAGGAACGATAATTATGACAGTAGACATCACCGGTAAAAATCTAGATATCACCCCTGCTATCCGTGAGCGTATTGAGTTTAAATTCAAAAAGTTGGAGAAATATCAGGTACCATTAATCAGCAAGCATGTAGTAATCAGCACAGAGCCAAATCGTCAATTTAAAGTAGAAGCATCTGCTGCTATTCCGGGAGGTCAACTTGTCGCCTCAGCAGAGCACGATGATATGTATGGCGCTATCACTGAAGTGTACCAAAAACTAGAACGCCAACTGAACAAGCAAGCTCATAAGCCCACAGCTCGCCGTGCTAGCCATAGCGATAAACCAGAAGTCGAAGAAACCGACATTGCTGAAGAAGAAACAGAATCATAACTTCTAGAGGATTTCATTAAACAGCCCCGCCTCACGGGGCTGTTTAGTTTGTGCTTGACAAGCCTGTACGGGCTGCATAATGTTGAGCCATATCTATCAAAAAACACACAACACATAATTCATGCAACCATTTCAACTGTTTTTCTTTCACTTGTTTTTTATGTCACCTTAATGGGGGCTCTTCGTTACGTGAGAAACAAGCTAAAGACGAACAGAGAGCCTCCTTACCGGGAGGCTTTTTTGTATAAGTTACAGACAGGGAACGACAATGACCGAATCGCAGTATTCACTGAATGACATCAGACAAAATGTCAGCCGTATCGATAATGAAATCATTAAACTACTAGCAGAACGCCGCCAGTTAAGCTTGGAGGTTGCTAAAAGCAAAATCCAAACAGCCAAACCTGTTCGCGATCAAGGGCGAGAACAAGAACTACTACTGCGTCTGATCGAAACGGGCAAAGCTGAACAGCTCGATGCTCGATACGTCACTCAAATTTTTCACACCATTATCGAAGACTCGGTCCTGTTTCAGCAAGCGTACCTACAAAAACTCACCAACCCAGAAAGCTTGCAGCCTGTCGCACGCGTGTCCTTTCTCGGAACAAAAGGCTCATACTCCCATCTGGCAAGCCGACACTATTTCAGCAACAAGCAAACCCAATTGGTTGAAATAAGCTGTTCCACTTTCCGGGATATTCTACAGGTCGTTGAGAGCGGTCATGCCGATTATGGTGTTCTGCCCATTGAAAACACCAGCTCAGGCTCCATCAATGAAGTGTATGATTTATTACAACATACCAGCCTGTCAATTGTCGGCGAAATCACCCAGCCGATTGAACACTGCCTGCTGACTGCCGTTGATACTCAACTGGAAAATATAGACACTCTGTATTCCCATCCGCAGCCCCATCAACAATGCAGTGAATACCTGCATTCAATGGGGAATATCACTCAAGAATATTGCTCCAGCACGGCTGAGGCGATGCAACACGTCGCGAAACTCAAACTGCCCAATGTGGCCGCGATTGGCAATGCCTCTAGCGGTGAGCTGTACGGCCTGACGCCACTAAAAGAAAACATCGCTAACCAACAAGAAAACTTTACCCGCTTTATCGTGGTGGCCCGAAAACCGGTTAATGTCATCTCACTGATCCCAGCCAAAACAACGCTGATAATGTCGACAGCCCAAAAGGCGGGTTCACTGGTTGAGTGTCTATTGGTATTACGCAACCTCAATATCAACATGACCAAACTAGAGTCCCGTCCCGTGATTGGCAATCCGTGGGAAGAGATGTTCTATGTGGATGTTGAGGCAAATCTAAAATCAAACGTGATGCAAGAAGCGTTAGAAGAGCTGACTCGCCTAACCCGTTTCATTAAGGTACTGGGATGCTACCCAAGCGAGAACATCAAACCCACGGATGTAGAAATCATTGACGATGCGTTATAACCACAATAACGCATCGAGTAGGGTGAGGCGTCGCCGCCTCATCCCTCTCACAGAACCGTACGTACGGACCTCGTATACGGCTCATGTACATTTCCATTCAGCGTAAGTGCTGAACACATGCCCTGTCACAACATGTTCAATATTGACTAAACCAAGTTCATTGAACCATTGATTTGTCATAGCGTAGCTCGATAACGGACTCGCAGAGCTTCTCCAGCCTGTCATTCGTATGTGACTAAACGGCGGTTTATATCCTCGCTGTTTCTTTC
>NZ_JAKJSL010000077.1:0-9803 GCF_050336815.1 Photobacterium nomapromontoriensis | reverse complement strand
CTCAAGCACAGCATAGGTCTGACTGAGTATGGGGCTTTGCGCTATTTTGCACGCTTACCCACCTAGACTGCCGAATCAGGTTCACTTTCGTTGTGTACTGTTAACTTCCTATCGCTTCCTTCAGACCCTGCCGTTGGCCAGCAACGCCCTTGCGATTCGGATTATCTTCCCCTCAGTCGGGGTGATTCAGGTTTCTTGCAACCTGACGGGTTTGCCAGCTTCGCTGGGCAAACAAACAAAAAAAACTCGCTAAGCGAGTTTTTATCATGTGTGACCAGCTACCTATCGGTGTACTGCTACAAGGCGATATTCCACCGTGCTAATGGGCTCTTACCTTGAATACCGGTACGACCCCAGCGGTCAATACTGTCTATCGTCAATACGCGTTCCGGGTTTGGCAACAGGGCTAGTTGCTGCTTAGTGAGCTTTTTCGTGGTTAACAGCCAGATTGAATCATCACTTTGCAATGTTTCAACAAATGTCTGTTTTTCTTCAGCGGTCCAATCCATCTCAGGTTTGGTGTAACGGCCAACAACAAACAATTGGTTACCCGATGCAAAGTCTTCTAATTCCGATGAAAGAAGCATGACTGAATCGACTTCGGCATCAAACAGTGCAGCTTGTTGACGATTAATCAGACTACGGACATCAATCATCAGCTTTTGCTGATTTGCAGCGATTGTCGCGGCATGCTGAGGCCACACTCGTTGCAGATCTTGACTCACAATCGCTGCCATACGGGTTAAGTTCGATGGATTCAACCAGATAAATGGCGATAATGTACCATCGGCAAGGCGCAATGCGGCAACACCTTGGGCACGTGGTGAAATCGCTTGTGACGCATCTATTTCTACAATCTCAATGTTACCCGAACGTGCATGTACATACAGCGGATCTTGTGGCCATACCGCCCCAAGAGTAATCGCCACTTTGGCTTTTTTCGCCGCTTTTACGGTAAGATCGGCCCCTTTACTGGCAAACCAGTTCGGCAAACGCTGCATGCCGTAACGCTTAGGGGGCAGATAAGTGGTTTCTAGCCCTGTCCCTTTCGTTAATTCTGTTGCCAGCATATAAGTCACAGGTGTGGCCGTTAGCATATCTTTAGCTTGGGCTGTTACCGACTGAAATGCAGCCCCCAGTAGTAATATTGTCACAATAGCAGCCGATGGTGTTCGCGAACGGTTGCTGCGTTGCATCATTTTATTCAATTTCACAGAATTACCCTTTACGCACAATGCGGAAACACGTCGCCATAAGGAAAAAGATGGCAGACACAATAATGATCGCGGCACCCGATGGCACCGGCATCTCCAACTCCATGGGCAGAATCGTGCCGACTAAACAGCTGATCGTCGCCAATAATGCCGACAACAGCACAAAATCCCCCATGTTTTTAGTCATAAGTCGAGCGGTTGCCCCCGGAATAAGCAATAGCGCCCCCACCAGTACCGCCCCGATGATCTTCACCGATGCAATCGTGACCAGAGTGATCATCATAACAAACAGATAATCGTAGAAATGGGTCGCATGGCCACGAACACGCGCAATATCCGGACTGATGCAAGTGAGCAATATGCGGTTAAATGTCGGGATCAAGACGACAACGATCAACAAACAGCTCATCGCCAAAATCATCAGATCTTGATCTGTGACTGTCAGAATAGAGCCGAATAAGACATTTTCCAGCATATGGATGTTAATTTTGCGCGCCACATACATCAGCAACGCCGCACCGACAGCCAAGGCCAACGCCAGAAACACGCCAACCAAGGTGTCATACGGCACGTTTGTGCGATTACGGACAAAATGCAGCAGTAACGCAAACACCATGCAGAAGCTAAACAACCCAATGATCGGATTATCTGGCGGCTCGCCAAGCAGCACACCCAGCGCAATACCGGTTAGTGCCGCGTGCCCCACCGCTTCAGAGAAGAATGCTAATCGCTTAGCAATCACCAAGGTACCAAGTCCACCCAGCAATGGACCGACCAATAATGCAGCAACAACCGCATTAACAACAAAGGCATAAGAAAAGCTTTCACTCAGCCAGCCCGCTTCAACACCCTGCAATGCCCAATGGCGAATCAATTCCATCATGCTGCTTTACCCTGCTTGATAGTGTCATCTGATGAAACAGAATCCGTTGAATAATGGTTAAACAAACGTTCTACCTTCTCTGGCGTCAGTACCTCTTTCACTGAACCGCTGTCTACCAGCATTCGGTTTACCACATGAACGTGAGCATTCAGCCGCCTTACCGCAGAGACATCATGGTGCACCGCCAGGATCGTTTTTCCTTCGGCCACCAGCTCTAAAATCAATGATTCAAGATAGCGAACTCCTTGCTCATCCATCCCCGTTGTCGGTTCATCCAATACCAGCAGATCAGGATTATCCAATAACGCTTGAGCAAACAACACGCGCTGCTGCTCGCCGCCAGAAAGTTGCCCCATGCGGCGATCCGCTCGCTCGGCCATCCCGACCCGGGCTAATTGCTCTAATGCAAATTCTCGTTGTTTCGATAAGCTACTGCCCAGCAAGTCAAAGCGTGATAAAAACCGCGACATAAACAACGGTACGCGACTCTGGTTAAGTAAAATGAAATCCATCACCGTTAATGGCAGGCTCGACTCAAACACCGCTTTTTGCGGCACATAACCGATCTTGCCTTTCGCCTCTGGCCAGTGGATCTGAATATCACCGTTAAACGGTGTCAGCCCAAGCACAGAACGTAACAGCGAGGTTTTTCCGCCACCATTCGGCCCCATTACCACATGGCATTGACCGGCACTGAACGTATGATTAATGTTGCGAAGAATTTGGTTCTCGCCATATTGTAGGCTGACATTGTGCAGCGAAATACTTGGCCCGGTCATTAACTTGCTTTCCGTTCGGCAGCAAACTGCATCGCTTCAATCAAAGTATCAAGGTTGTCTTTCATCTCTTTTTCTACTTTGTTGGCTTCATACGGTCCGTGAGTCATATGAGAGAAACGATACAACTGTACCCCTGTCGCTTTTTCAATGGTTTCAACATAGCGGTTTGGCATGTTCAACTCATAAAACAGCACATCAATGTTTGAATCGCGGATTTTCTCAATCGTTTCCTGCAACTGACTGGCGCTTGGCTCTACACCGTGGGCTGGCTCAATAACCGCTGCTACATCGACCCCAAACTCTTGCAGCAGGTAACCATAAGCATTGTGAGTGGTTGCTACAGTCATCCCGCTGGTATCAAGATTGCCCAGAGTCGTCATCGCTTCGTGTTTCAATTGACGAAATGTCGTAGCGTACTGACGCGCATTGGCACGATAAAAACGCGCGTTTTCTGGATCCAACGTCGAGAGCGTATTAGCAATGGTGTACACCTTCTGAATCGTCGTCGACAAGCCAACAAAGGTATGCGGGTTTACCGCACCATCACCCACCGACTGACCCATCGCAGGCAATAGTGGGACATCTTTATTGGCTTCAATCACCACTAAATCACTGCGATTCGCGGCGGCAATCACTTTCAGGGCAAAATCATCATGGCCAATACCGTTCACCACAATTACATCCATCTGCTTTAGACGACGTAAATCATTCGGTTGTGGCTGGTAGTTATGCGGATTAAACCCCGCATCGACCAAAGGTAAAATCTCAGCTTTGTCACCAACGACCGCTTTCACGTAGCTATAATATGGCTGCAGCGTAATACCAATGGTCATCTTGTCTGCTGCTTGCACGCCCGCAGCGCCCAGTAATAATGCGACAGGCGTTAGCAGAGCCGCCGCTTTCTTGATCAAGTGTTTCATACGTATCCCTTGTGGACGGATGTATAGCTAAAAATGTCGAAAATAATCAGGAGCAAACAGGCCGATGGATTAAGTCGTAATGACTAAGCCATAACGACAGGGCGACTGTCTTGCTATCAGTGAGAATGCTTATTGGCAGCCGCTTCGAACACCACTTGCATCCAACCAGCATCAATCAATTGTGATGGCGTCAATATCGTATTCGTGGGGATCGTTTTTGCGGTATTGAATAACGCAAACCAGATATCAGGCTGTTCCGCATCCGCTAGCAGCACCACAGCCTTCGAACCGTTTGCCTCCTCTGGCGTACCGAGGTAAACACTGGAGATCACACGCTGCCAGTCATGACGGCCTTTATGCTCCCAGCTTTTATCCTTAACAAATGGCGCAAGCCACATGGCTTCCAGCTCATCCACCTTCGGCCAATGCTGCGCTGGCATTTTTTCTGGCTCAAACGCCATGCTGTCTTGATGCAGATTGCGGATTTCTTCATGTGCCAGACGTAAATCAGCAATCATCGCGAGCTCGTTCGGCGACAGATCTGTTATCAAGACTTGATGACGAGCTAAAGCTTGGGTTTTGACTTCCGCCTGATGAAAAGGCAACGCAACAAAAGCAACGCTCAGAATGACTAAAATCGCCAGCGCCACCCATTTTCCCTCTGCCCCGCCATCATCAGCACGTACTGACTCGGTGATCATTTCTCTTCAATCTCAACCACATCAACTTCAACCGGGTTTTCATGGCCCGCATCGAATACCAGATAGAAATCCGTTTCAGGCATTGCAAACTCAGCAATCGAACGCTTATCTGTCATGACACGCTTCACCAGGTTATCGTCGTAATCAAACATCTCAACGGCATAGTCCACCGCTTCACTGCCATCACTGTAACCCGCCTGACAGATCACCTTATCGGCCTCTAACCAGCAGCTCATTAACGGGAAATGCGCTTGTGCTGCCGATGAGCTCAACAACGCAGCCATACCGATACCAAGCCTCAATCCCATCTGAAGCAAAATTGGTGCACTCTTTTTCATTACAACCTCGACATCAACATCTAGATAAACGTCAATTTAAACAAACCGTAATGGCCTACCTGAGCAGGCCATCAAGAGGATTACTGAAGAACCGCTTCAAACGACAAATGAACATTCACGCTGGCACGATCCGCCAATGCGTTATTTTCCAAATCACCTTTATAGTTCGCCTTCATCAACCAACGACCAGCTTGTTCCGGAGTAAAACTCACCATGCCATCCTTATCGCTCACCACATCGATTTGTTCCTGGTGATTACGGTACAACGTGCCTTCACGGGTGATTTCCGCCGTTACGCCAGATTGCGGCTTACCATTAAAGAAGAACTGGAACTGAACCTCTTCCCCTTCAACAATATCGGCTGGGTGTGTCTTCGGAATCAACTCCAGGTACTTACCTTCCAACTCAAACGCTTTACTGGTTGGCTTGCCTACCGTCACATACGTTTCTGCACGGGTGAAACTCACTTGAGTTACCACATCGCGTGATTTCATTGGCAGCACATCATCACGCTCCGCTTTATGCGCTTTGGCCCATTTAACGGTGTCACGACGACCTGCTTTATACTGGGTGTAATAGGTCGGTACATTATTTACGCGAACTTTATGTGTACCTTCCTCTTCAAAATAGAAATCAAACACAGAACGGCGCTTCCCCTTGGTCACGTAGGACGGGTACTGAACGCGGCCATCCGGCATAATGATTTCACCGGTTTCACTGCCTGCCGGCTTATCAAACACAAATGTACCGTGTGACGCTGTCACATCAAACGTCAGCCAATCACCGCCATCTTTAGACACAGTGAAGTGTGACGGTAAAATCCAGCGCGGGTGTGCATTCGCCGTGGCTGTAACAGCCATGCCAGCAACCAGAGCACAAGCAATTGAAATAGCTTTTAATGGAGTATTGTTAATCATCATTGATTCTCTAAAAGTAAAGTCTTCTCTGGCGCTACTGAATGATGTAATCCAGACGAATATCACCGGTTTCTTCCGTTGGTTTAATATGATGAGAGAACGCACTCTCACCCAATGTCATTTTTTGGCGCAAGGTATTACGACCACCGTGCTCACGTACCGCTTCCACATAGAAGGTGTACTCGCCTTGCTCCACACGCTGCCCTTTGTCATCTCGGCCATCCCACACAAAGCGGTATTCGCCTGCTGGACGTGTCGCCGAAGTCACTGCATCCACCAGCGCGCGATCGTAACGACCGACTTTTCGCCACCAGCTGCGTAAATCTTTCAGCCATTCATCCTTCCCTACCCACAGCTGCACCGTCCGTATCGGCTTACGCTGGCTGTCTTCAATCCACACCGCCACATAAGGACGGGCATACATGGCGGTATCAATTTTCGGTAGTTGAAACTCGACGTTCAGCGATGCGGTTTCTGGTAACGCTTTGGCGTAGACAGAAAACGTGACAGGCAAAGCCAATGACAAGCCAATCAGGGATTTGGCAAAAACGTTCATGAGGTATCCTTGTCTGCTGTTTTTAAGGCACAGCAATAATAAAAATCAGTAACGTGACTAACGAGCCAGCAGCCATCCATTTCATTGAGGTATTTAGCGTTTTCTTCTTAGGTAGCAACAAGCACACACCGGTGAGGACGAAAAACACCATCAAAAACGCCGTGATATCAATAAACCACTTCCAGACTTCCCCGCTGTTTCGGCCCTTATGCAGGTCATTCAACACAGCGATTACCCCGTAGTGATTCTTTTCAATCTCAGCCTCTCGGCTCAGCAAATCGATAAATACCGTGGCGTTAAAACCCGGGCCTTTGTAGTCGAGTGAGATCTCCCCTTCTACCAGTTCCCCATCTTCCACTTCGGTGAATACATCCATCGCTGACGGCGTACCGGATATATCAGCCTGTTCATTCAGGTAAGCCAGCAACGCCGCTTCATCGGGCACACTTGCTGGTTCAGCGCCAAACAACGTACTTGGCAACGTCAGCGTTAATGACTCAACCGAGGGTTCGCTTTTCACAAACAACTCTGGTCGGTTAAGCGTGATCCCGGTGATAGAAAAAAACAGCACCACCAACAACAACGCCATTGAAACGTAGACATGTAGGCGACGTGCCCACAGCTGCACCGCTTTACTTTTTAACAGCATGGTCGAGATCAATTTGCAGTATTCATTTGATGAGCAGAATTTAATTGATAATCGTTTTCATTGGCATTTAATTTACATTGTTTACGAATGTAAAAAATTGGGGAGATAACTGCTGTGGCTAGGAAGGCATAAAGGCGGAAAAGTGTTCAGAAGCGCGGAAAGACGTCTAGAACGCTAAAACGTCAAAATTAGAACGGAAAATTAATGTAAAAACAGGTAATTTTAAATTTGAGGATGGATAGAAAAACGGAGGAAGGAGTTTGAAAAATTGATAGGCAGGAAAAAATGGGCAGAGAAAGGCGGAAATTTGCAGATTTGAGGGGAAATGATGGCTGGTTGAGAACAACCAGCCTGAGTTGATCGAGTGTGGCTGGGAAAATCGTTTATGATGTGGGTTTAGATGGTTTTGGACTAAGTGCCTATCCCAGTAGGTAATAACGGTTGAACTATAATTAGTACCAACGTGATCAAAATGTGGTACTGATTATGGCTGTGACATCAAATCCAAAGCCTTGGGAACTCACAGATGAAATGTGGGCAAAGATTGAACCGCTCATCCCCACACCAAAAGACAATCATCCATTAGGTACTCACCGTAAAAGGGTTAATGATCGTGCAGCGATGTCAGCTATTTTGTTTGTCATGTCCACGGGGTGTCAGTGGAATGCTCTTAATAAAACAGGGATTTGCTCATCAAGTTCAGCCCACCGTCGGTTTCAAGAATGGCGTGATGCAGAAGTATTTGAGCGTCTTTGGCAAAATGGTTTGTTAGAGTRCAGAAAGCTCAATAGAATCGATTGGTCGTGGCTTTCTATGGACGGCGCGATAACAAAAGCACCTTTAGCGGGCTCAAAAAAACTGGGCGAAACCCAACAGATAGAGGGAAGCAAGGAGTAAAGCGYAGCCTTTTAACCGATACAAATGGTTTGCCGTTAGCAATCATAGTTAGCTCAGCGAATACGCATGATGTAACTCTCGCTTTGAGTACCGTTGATAGCTTGGAAACAGGTCGTCCATATCTCAATAAACAGCATTTGTGTTTAGATAAGGGTTATCAATCACAAGAGCTAAAGAGAGAACTTATTGCTCGGCACTTCGTCCCTCACGTTCGTTCACGAGGCGAAGAAAAACAAGATAAGACAAACTCAAGAACTCCAGCCCGTAGATGGGTAGTCGAACGTAGCCACAGTTGGTTAAATCGCTTTCGAGGATTATTAATCCGCTGGTCAAAGAAGGCTGAAAATTATGAGGCCATGTTATATTTTGCCTGCGGCCTTATTGTCTGGAAAAAATGCCTATCGGGATAGGCTCTAAACCTTGTTACGAATTTCAGAAGACTAAGATCCTTTGAAGAATATCTTCCATTGAAAAGCGTTCAAATTAATTACAACGTAATGGCAAACAGTGAAAGATTACGAAGCACTAATCCATAATATAAGTAAGGTTTATCTAATGATCAACTGCAGTAAGTGTATTACCATTAACTAGATAAATGGTTTCCCCATCCCAGCTTGCATACAATTCCCGATTCGTTGTATCAAACCTATCTTTGCCTGAATATATAAAACTCCCTTTATACCAAAGTTCTCCTGTACTATCAAAATATACAGATCCTTTATATTCATTTTTAGAAAAAACCATATATATGTAGGCACCACCATCTGCACCACCAACCCAAACTGCTGATTCAGGAATATTCAATGGTCGGTCTATAGGATCATATTTACCCACAGGTTCACAAGCAATAAGAAATAAATACAATATAGAGATAATCAATACTTTCACTATTTAACCTCTACATTAAGTTCTTTAGTCTTAGGATTGAAATCCAAATCTCTATAGTCATCTCTAAACTCACCTATATATGAGTTTGGTCTTGGATCCATCATCCATGGAGTATCCTTACCAGCTAAACTAACAAGACGTTTCACAAAGTGAATGCAACTATTTGATGTTAAGTTATATTCTTTCCTTTTAGGATTATTATTCATAGATTTCTGGGATATAACCTGGCGATTCAATCGGTCGAAAACACCAGACGCCTCAATATATACACCTTCTATTCTAGAACCTTTTCCCGCAACACGGCAAAGTTTGTCAAAAATAGGGACTAGTGATTCGATAATAACACCACTTTTATCTGTTTTAGCATCTAAAACCGGAACTCTTCGAACTATTCCTTTCTGATCCGGATAATCATATCTACCATATTCATAATATTTTGTTAGGCCAGAATCACCATTAATCAATAATATACCAGCATGACCTAAGTTTGATATTTTTTGTCTGGTTTTAGGAACAGTAAAATCATCGAAACTAAACCAAGGGAGTAGATCAACATTCTTCTGAGGTGTATCCACCGTTATTTTATAATCAGGAAAAACTATTGGTACCAATACATCATTCATTTGTATCTCCTAAAAATTGAATTACTACTACCATAATCTAACCGTTAAACAGCTAAAAAATCTACCGTGTAAACTTCACAAATGGATTTTTCAGAATAATTTCACTTAGAATGCGAGTAACTTTGAATAAAGATAATACCGTAATCATACGAAAACCACATAGCCATTTAAAAAATGACAGCTATGATTTAAATGGCTTAACGGGACATGGCAAGAAAGTACAAATATGTAGGTATCTTGATTATTCCTGAAAGACATTTAGTGCCTATCCCAGTAGGTAATAACGGTTGAACTATAATTAGTACCAACGTGATCAAAATGTGGTACTGATTATGGCTGTGACATCAAATCCAAAGCTTTGGGAACTCACAGATGAAATGTGGGCAAAGATTGAACCGCTTATCCCCACACCAAAAGACAATCATCCATTAGGTACTC
>NZ_JAKJSL010000076.1:0-9993 GCF_050336815.1 Photobacterium nomapromontoriensis | reverse complement strand
ACAGCGAGGATATAAACCGCCGTTTAGTCACATACGAATGACAGGCTGGAGAAGCTCTGCGAGTCCGTTATCGAGCTACGCTATGACAAATCAATGGTTCAATGAACTTGGTTTAGTCAATATTGAACATGTTGTGACAGGGCATGTGTTCAGCACTTACGCTGAATGGAAATGTACATGAGCCGTATACGAGGTCCGTACGTACGGTTCTGTGAGAGGGATGAGGCGGCGACGCCTCACCCTACTCGATGTAGAGTGTATTATCGATTATTACCTTGATAGCGAAACTTAATGAAATTCTGAGCATTACTTAGGATCTGGAAGGCGGCTTTGAGATTTCGACGCTCAAAATCAGACATGTTTTCTGGTTCGATACTGTTATCCGCTTCAATACCGGCTTCAACATCTAATGCTTGATGTCGGATTCGTACCATATAGATCAGCTCCATCGCATCCCGCAAGTCTTGGCCGCGTCCTTTTGGAAGGATTCCGGACTCAATCACATCATCTAAACGCTCAAATGAGTTTTGAGACCGGGAACCCACAGCAAGGGCATGCACCCGGATAAGATCAGCCAATGGTGCCGTTCCTCTACGTTTAAGATTGATTGAATTTCGATGCCGGCCATCTTTTTCCATTACGAAATCTTTAAAAAACCCTAGGGGAGGTGTCCGGCTAATGGCATTTCTGGCTAAGCAAGCGAGGAATCGATTATTTTTACGAGCGCGACGAATGATAAAACTGTTTAGTTGTTCCGCCCATTTTTCACGGCCGTATACGCCGTCAAGGTCAAAGAAAATAGAACTGTTCAATAGCGCTTGGGGCTTGGGATCGTCAATCCATTGGGCAAAGCACGCTTCCCATTGGGATCGGGTTTTTCGCCATTCGGGATTGGTTGCCATAACGTCACCTGTGCAGTAGGCGTAGCCACAGGCCGCTAGACCATCACAGATGAAGGTTGCCAGTTTTTCGAAATATTCACCGTGCCGTTTTTCATCATAGCTATCATCTAAAATCAACGCATTGTCTTGATCGGTTACAATCAGTTGTTCATCCCGGGCCATAGACCCCATGGCGAGTAAGCAATATGGGATAGGGGGCGATCCCATTGCTTCTTCAGCCAGTTCAGCTAATCGCTGCTTAAAGCTGCGGCCAATCACCGACATCGCACTACCGATCATGTGGGCATTAGCATCTTCGTGAACCATTCGAACAAAACAATGTTTGACTTCATCCGCGACGACGATCAGTTCATCTATTGTGTGTTGCTGGAAAATACTGCTGACCAATAATAGGCTATTTTGCGATTCATAGCGCACAATGTCAGTGAGGCCGATGACACCGAGTGGTTGCTTTTTACGCAATACCGGTAGGTGGTGAACGTTGTAACGCAGCATGGTCAGCATCGCTTCGAAGACATACGCATTGTCATCGAGCGAGATGAGTTCACTGCTCATCACCTCAGACACGGGATTGCTCGTGTCTAGGCCTTTTGCCAATACGCGTGAGCAAAGATCCCTGTCTGTAATGATGCCAACAAGCGCGTTGTCATCGTCGTCGTTGTTTTCACCGTCAGGATCAATAATCAGTAGGGCAGAAATGTTTTCTTCCGCCATTGTGATTGCTGCAGCTTGAATTGTTTCGGTTTTGGCGATGACGATGGGTTCGCGAGAGAGTAACGTGCGTACTTTTGAGGTTGTCAGATCATTTTCTTTTGCATGTGTTGAGACGACATTACGTAATCGGGTGCTGTCTTCAAGCTCAACAAAATCCGCAAAAGAATCAAACTCATCACACAATGCAGTAAAAATGCTATCAGGAATGCAGTAAAGCAATGTGTCTTCGATCGCACGTGCCGGCATTCTGACACGGTTATTCATGAGTAAGCCCATTTGACCGAATAAATCGCCTTCATCAATTCGGTTATAAAGTTCACCTTTACGCCGATAGATTTCAACAGCACCACTGCGGATCAGATATAAATCTTGGATACTATCACCCACATTCAAAATCATGGTGTCGGCACGATAGTAAGAGACTTCAATGTTAAGCGCGACGTTTTTTAGCGTATCTTCAGGCAGTTGTTTAAATGGGGGGTATTGACTGATAAAGCTCAGTATTTCCAGCTGTTCGGCTTCCATCGTCGGTTCCGTATTGCTAGTACATGAGTTGAAAGTATATACGCCGTGGTTAGAAGGTAATAACTTCTCGCTGAAATAAGGATCTTGAGGTAACGTGGGTATATGTTTTAATTCAGCTTGTTAGTAAGCCCTTGATACGAGTGGAACACGACCATTATGCATATCCGTTATTGTACCTTTGAAGATCATGCACAAGCGATACTTGATATATTTAATGACGCAATTGCCCATACTACTGCCTTGTATGAATATGAACCCCGCACCATGGAGACGATGGTGCAGTGGTTTAATGTGAAATCGCGAGGTGATTATCCGATTATCGGTGCATTTACCGAGCAGGAGGAGTTAATGGGATTTGCAAGTTACGGACGTTTTCGTGAACAGCCTGCATTTCAATTTACCGTTGAAAATAGTATTTATCTTGATAGCCAATTCAGAGGTAAAGGGGTTGCTCGTGAGTTGATGCATACTGTTATCGCAGTGGCGTCTCATCAAGGTTACCACACCATGGTTGGGGCAATTGATTTAGATAATATTGCTAGCTTACGCTTACACCAAAAATGCGGTTTTGAAGAAGCGGGTATCATTAAACAGGCTGGGTTTAAATTTGATCGCTGGCTAGATTTGGCGTTTTATCAGTTAACACTGGATAAACATTAACTTATAAGGCGATTATTGTCAGAAAAGAGTCAGGCTTGAACAAAAAAACAACGTTCAGGAGCACTTTGAGAGTAAATTCTTGGTTTATATTGAACTTAAAATGAATTAATTCATAATACTGTTTATTTATCCAGTTAAAGAGACAATGACTGTTTGTCGCAGGTGCTACACTGTGTTTAGGTTAGTTTGATAGCTTACATGTAGGTAGTAACGACTGTGAAGCGGTCATGTATTATGTGATTATAGTGGCTAATTTCAACACACATTTTGGAGCGGCCGCGCTAACGAGTAGTTTGGCGGCGACCGCTTTGCTCTCTGCAGGGCACGTTGTGCCAATCACCGCATTATGGCTGATGTTAGTCGGTACTGTTGGTGGTTTACTGCCTGATATCGACTCTGATAACTCTACCTCAATGCAGACGTTATTTCGATTATTTGGTGGAATAATAACCTTTAGTTTTGTCGGCCATATCTATCGCATGGTCTCAATGCTTGAACTAATGGTTTATGGTACGTTTTGTTATTTTACGATACGGTACAATTTTAAATCGACGTTAGAGAAAATAACGGTACATCGAGGTTGTTGTCACTCACTGGCATTTATTTTGCTGTCTGGTTTGTTTATCGTTTGGTTAATGTATCTACTCGGCTACAGTGAAATAACGGCATGGTTGTCCGGTGGTTTTTTATTTTTTGGTGGTCTCGTCCATCTGTTGTTAGATGAAATATACAGCGTTGATCTCGCCAATCGGCGAGTAAAAAAATCATTTGGATCAGCCATGAAAGTGTTCTCACCAAGAAATCCTTTTCTGAGCGCCTTGCAGTGTTTATTGATCGCTTTACTCTATATGAATAGCCCACCATGGCATAAAACATGGATAGACGTGACGGATTGGAGCGAGTTTAGATTCAAGCCCGATTGGCTAAACAGGGAAGAGGTGACATCATTTTTTGATAGCGTTGTATCATCGACAAAAGAGGCGATGAGCAAGAATTAACTGATATGCAGGCAGTCCCTCATCGGTATGGACCTTGTCTTGTCAGGGGATGGTTAATTATTCAATGAATAGGTTAAGGGAAGCAGAATTGCTTCCCTTTTTGTTATGGTGAGAATGCGGTGAGTCACGAAGTTATCTTATAGCTTATTTAACTGAGAATAGGACATGACTTGATTTTTCCCGTTATTTTTTGCATAGCTTAATGCTAAGTCCGCATGATGTACTAGCATGTTAGCACTCATTTTTTCATGGGCTAATGTTCGAATGCCAATGCTGACCGTGAAAGAAATATCATGTCCAGCAATCGGTAAATTGAGTTGGCTTACCTGGCGTCGTAATCGCTCAGCTAAAATAAGGGAATAATGTAGGGATGTCTGAGGCAAGAGTATGATGAATTCCTCTCCACCCCAGCGACCGATAAAATCTGTTTGTCGGAAACAGTTGCGACAGCATTGTGCAAATAAACGAATAACATTGTCACCCGCATGATGACCATAATTATCATTAATCGCTTTAAAGTCATCAATATCGATGAAAAGACATGATAGTGGGACTTTCATTTTTTCTGCTTTAATTAATTCATTTTCAAGGGTTTTCTCAAAGCCATTACGGTTAGTTAAACCAGAAAGTGAATCGATATAAGCTTGTTGCTCTAAATCATTGTAGCCCTGATATTTCTCTGTGATATCAATAATGGCAAGTTGGATAACTTGTCGGTTATGCCATTGCACAATGGATTCAGCTGCTAAAACGTGTACTAATTCACCACATGGCTTAGTGAGTCGGAAGGTCTGTATTTTGGGTTTGATGCTACCCGCGATGAGCTGTTGGTAGTGATTCTGTGCTGTGTCAGGATCGGTGTCATAAAATAGTGGAAGTAGGCTAGGTAGTGCTAGCAGTGTTTCCGCACTTTGTACGCCAAAAATATTGCAGAGATTGTCATCGACATGTAGTACTTTGTATTGTTCATGTATCAAAGTACCGAAGTCAGAAGCAAAGGCATTGTCGTGGTCGAGTTGTATTTGTGGATATCCAGTCATTGAATCTCATACTATTGCGATTGCATCCATGAACAAGTTATACATGAGCGGCTTGCTGTAACAGATAATTCTATTTAAGGCTATAATATGTGATATTGATTCCAGAAATTCAAGGGGAAATGTTAAAAAATAACAGAATAATATAAAAAATTAGAGATTGGTCATCTTCTGTTATGACTTGAAATAATTGTGTGATAGACGATAGTCACATACTTGTTAGTGGTAAGGGTGTCATGATACTCATACAATTCGGCCTGTACCGTAAAGAAAGTAAGGCGATAATGGCAATGAAAATACCGTCATTATAGGTAGGTGAGTTATGTTTTTATTGTCAACTGATTTTTGTTGTTAATTGTATGGGTTTTATGCGGTATGTATGTGTACAGTAAATCGCCAAAGAGTCACTTGGGTATCGCGAGATATAGCTTCAAAGGTGGCAACGCCACAGATGCAGACTCGTAACCCTTTAGTATAAGAAACCAGGTATTCAGCTTGGCCGCATGTGGAACAACACTTCGTCTGAGTCATAATGCCAACTTCTTGGATAAATTTTAGTATATTGACTGTAACGAGTGCGGTGTTTGATGGTAATATTCGATGGTTATTTTGCGAGATGTTTCGCAGGCATGACTAAAATACTCTGACTAATTGTTAGTCATATTTTAACCATTAAATTCTAACTGAGATGGTGCTGATGGAGAATAGCGAGAGGAACGGTATGATGAGGTCAAATAAGGCCCGTTGTTGCTATTTTCAGGCCTTATATGTTTTGTTCTTTATTGCTTACTTATTTTCTTTTGGGGTTTTATTTCTACCCGCAGAGCGTCGACCACTCGTGTTCGATGAGCGATTTACGGGTGCATTTCTTCCTGACTGACGTTTTTTGCTTTCAGGCATGAAATCTAAGATAGAAATAGGCAACGGTTTGTTAGGAACAAACCCTTCAATTTCTTTACGAATGAGCAAATGCCCAAGTCGTTTTTCAATCATACACAGGTTTTTAAAATCATCGCGTGATACTAATGAAATCGCTTCGCCGGATGCTCCTGCTCGGCCTGTTCGGCCAATACGGTGAACGTAATCATCGGCCGGGAAAGGCAAGTCATAGTTTACAACACGTGTTAGATCATCGATATCAATACCACGCGCAGCAACACCTGTTGCAACAAGGTATTTAACTTTTCCTTCCTTAAACTCATTCAATACTCTTGCTCGAGCATCTTGGCTTCGGCCGCTATGAATCGCTTCGGCTTGAATGCCTCGCTTCTCTAGCTGTGAAACAAGCTTGGCGGCACCGTGCTTGGTTTCAATAAATATCAGGGCTTGCTCCCACTGATTCTCATTGATTAAGTGGCTTAGTAAGGCTGATTTCTTGTCTTTATCGACGGCAATGAGCCATTGATCGATTTTGGGTTCAGACGTGCTGTTTGATGCCACTGAAATTTCAATAGGGTTGTTAATCGCTGTTTTTGCGAGTTCGCGGACCTGTTTTGATAAGGTTGCTGAGAACAGCATGTTCTGGCGATCAACAGGAAGTCGATCAACAATTTTATTGATTGATTCAATGAAGCCCATATCAAGCATACGGTCGGCTTCATCGAGTACCAAAATCTCAATTTCTTCAAAATGTACGGCTTTTTGGCTATGCATATCAAGCAGGCGACCAGGAGTCGCGACCAGGATATCCACACCTTCAATTAAGCGTTGTTTCTGTGGTTTATCATCCACACCGCCATACATCGCTAATGAGGTTAGGTTGAGGTACTTACTGTAACTCTCAATGTTCTTATCAACCTGTACCGCAAGTTCTCGCGTTGGCACAAGAATCAGTGCTCTAACACGTTTTTTTCGGACGGTTTCACCTTTACTGAGCATTTCAAGGATAGGTAAGGTGAAGCTGGCTGTTTTGCCGGTTCCTGTTTGCGCACCGGCGATAAGATTTTTGCCCGTTAAAGCAACAGGAATTGCCTGTTCTTGAATCGGAGTCGGTGCTTTGTAGTCAAGTTCGGCAATAGCCTTAAGGATTGGATCGCTTAATCCAAGCATTGAGAATGGCATTGGGAGTCTCAGTTGTATGAAGAAAATGCTGCATAGGTTATCGCTATTGCAGTGATATTCACATTCTAACACGAACCATCCCCAGATTGGGTAGATAGTAGAGTAAAGAAATCTTGTTGAGTGTCTGTGACACAGGGGGGCTGGCATCCGTTTTAGATGTGGTGATTAGGGGGAGTTGCGGGGATAATGGCTTCCTCCGTTCCTTATAGTAATGTTATTTGTAATGCGCCTTGATAAATTTGTTTGTAAAAGTACCGAATTAACGCGAAGTGAGGCAATCATCCGTATCCATGCTGGGGAGCTTAGTGTTAATGGTGATGTCACGATGAATGTGGCGATGCAGGTTCATGCAAACAGCACCGTTATGATGAACGGGCAGCAACTTAAGCTACGTGATTTTCGTTATATCCTTATGCATAAACCTGCCGATACCATTTGCTCAAACATTGATGAAGTTTATCCGTCCCTGTTTAATTATATGGATGTTGATAATGTGGCTGAATTGCACATTGCTGGCCGTTTAGATGCCGATACAACTGGTTTAGTGTTGATCACTGATGACGGACATTGGTCGTTTAATATTACAGTGCCAACGAATCACTGTGAAAAAGTCTATCGTGTTGGCTTATCCCGGGATATTGCAGATGATGTCGCGAGCAAGTTTAAAAAAGGCATTCAATTACAAGGTGAGAATACTTTGACAAGGCCGGCTAAATTGGAGGTTATCGGTTCTAAAGAAGTGCGGATCACCATTACAGAAGGCAAGTTTCATCAAGTAAAGCGCATGTTTTCTGCGGTGGGTAATCGTGTTGTCTCGCTTCATCGTGAAAAAATTGGGTCGGTAAATCTCGATGTGGAAATGGGCCAATGGCGCTACCTGACAGCAGATGAAATTCAGTCATTCATAACCTTATAGTTTAGGTATAGCGTTTCATTCAGTTGCAAAAGGTATGGGGGCAATGGCACCCAAGCCAAATGTGTTATCTTTGGTGAACATCATAACTTAGCAACTGACTTAAGGTATGCTCAAGTTAAACTTGATTTAGCGAAGTGGATACCTGTTGAAAATGCGCTTCCATATGGAATGGACAATTTTGCTAAAGGTGACTTTCTAGAAGTGATCATTGAGCGATGGAAGAAAGAAGGAATGCCGAGCCATTTAGCTTGATTATGACAGAATCATTATTCAAAGCCTAAATATCCTGCCAGTAAAAATACTGGCAGGAAAGAGGGGCTGAGTGTTTACACTCATGCTTCCTTAATAAGCAGGATTAAGCGTTTTTCAGCCATGCATCAGTATGGGTCGACGCTTTCTTTTTACGTTTTTTCTTACCAGTACCTTCCGGTTTTGCTACCGGCTTAGTTGCCGCTAACATGGCCTCACTGATAGCTTCATCAACTTCAAAACCAGCAATTTTCTCGCGTTCAAGTCGGATCTTGTTTTTCTTTTCGATAACTTTGAAGTGATGGTAATCTTCATAGTCGATAAGCGACAATGCCAAACCAACTTCACCAGCACGACCACTTCGACCAATACGGTGCATGTAGTCTGATGGGCTTCTTGGTAAGTCAAAGTTAATCACCACGGGTAGCTTTTCAATGTCTAGACCGCGGGCTGCAATATCCGTCGCAATTAACACTTCAATTTCGCCTGACTTAAATGCATCAAGCACGCGAGAACGAGCGCCTTGGCCTTGATCGCCATGAAATACTTCAGCAGCGATACCACGTTTATGCAGTTTGTCAGCTAAGTGCTCACAGCTATTCTTAGCATTGACGAAAATAAGCGCTTGTCGCCATTGATGTTGTTTGATCAAGTGTGCGAGTACAGCGGTTTTTTCTCCTTTATTAACGGTGAATACGCGCTGTACTAATGTGCTGGTATCCGCATTTTGCAGCTGAATTTCAACAGGATCGTTAAGCAATTCCTGGGTTAAAGCCTGTACTTCCTCAGGAAAAGTTGCTGAAAACAATAAGGTTTGCTTTTGCTTGGGTAATAACCCTAAAAGTGCATTGAGCTCTTCTGTAAACCCAAGGCTTAACATTCGGTCGGCTTCATCTAGCACGAGGGTTTTAACCCGATCAAGCTTAATGGCATTACTTGAAATCAAGTCAAGTAAGCGGCCAGGTGTCGCCACCAAAATATCTGTGCCGCCGCGTAATGCAAGCATTTGCGTATTTGCCGATACACCACCAAATACAGCCACCGTTTTGATCGCGCCGTTAAAGTGCACCGCGTAAGATTTAATACTATCAGCAACTTGCTTGGCGAGTTCACGAGTCGGGACCAAAATCAGCCCTGTAACAAAATTCCCTTTGCCGTTTTTGCTATTTGATGATTTTGCTGCAACGTCTTGGTGAGTATAAATCTGTTGCAATATAGGCAGTGCAAAAGTGGCGGTTTTACCTGAACCGGTATTTGCTCCTGCAATTAAGTCACGTCCTGCTAATACACTTGGAATAGCTTGCGCTTGGATAGGCGTTGGCTGCTGATATTCCAGCTCAGTTAAGCGAGCTAGTAGGGAGGGAATAAGGCCAAGTTCTGTAAAGTTGGCTGGCGTTGTGACTGTAGTCATTACTATAAAGGGCTCAAACTAGGTTAATAACCTATTAGTTTAGCGTATTTAACCTCAGTAAAGTTAGTGAAATTGCCAACTCCGGTGAAAGCACAAGATAGATAGACTTTGGTGATACAAGCATGTACGGCTTCTGAGTGGGAATCTCGTTGAGATTTTAAGTTAACAAAATAGGGAATGAAAACGGCTCTCCACAATGAGAACCGTGTTTAATGAGCGATGATGCTGACATTAATCGCGTTTGATTTGGCCAACGATAGTTGAATCTTTGATCTTATTGTCGGCAGCCAGCATAACGGCTTTCCTGATTACCATCATTAATCAGCCAGCTGAGCTATACTTTGAGTTAAAGAAAACTTGAGGATTAGATCATGCCTAAGAATATGGTTCAATTTCAGAAAAGTATTTCTATTCATCGCTTTATCAAGCTGTATGGTACTGAAGAACAGTGCCAAAAGCACTTGTTTGATATGCGATGGCCTACTGCGTTCAAGTGCCCTAATTGCCATCACGATAAGTT
>NZ_JAKJSL010000075.1:0-12349 GCF_050336815.1 Photobacterium nomapromontoriensis | reverse complement strand
GTGAATACTAGGGCAGTGGTTTTGAATTGTTTGCTGTAGAATCTGAAAATCGCGCATCGTACCGTCCAATTGGTCTAATGTGTTTCTGGCGATATCCATTAGATCAAAGGTGTCGGTGCGCGTCTACCTCATTGTTTATCAAAAAAATTATGAGGGGATTCGTAAGACAACGGCATTAGGGGGAAAGACTGTTGGTTCTCCAACTGTGAAAAATTTCTTGCTGAATGAGTGGGGGGGGGGTTAGAAGATGAAGAAGGTAATGTTGTATATGAAATACTAGTCACCCAAGAGCAGCAAGCCGAAATGGATAAAAAAGTGGAAGAATTTATACAACGGGTGAAACCTAATCGCTTTTTAGATGAAACCACCACCAAGTTATTCTTTTATTAAGGCAATAGTAAAAACAAGCTGATTAAGGATGATGGCAGAATATGACATTAACGAAATTCGCGTTGGTTAGGGCGCGCACATTAGCCCTGATTTTACTGCCAACGATGCTGCATATGCCGATCAGCCATGCTGGTGAGGCGATTGGTCAAGCTGGCCTTGATCAAATCAGCATAGACCAAACCGCGATCCAACAAGCCATCCGCCTGTATAACCAATCCAAAATAAAGCAAGCCAAAGCAGTTTTTCAAGCGGAGGCAGACAAGGGCAGCGCGACTGCTACTTATTGGTTGGGGATCACTCAATACGAAAGTGGTGAACGTTTCGAAGCAGGCGATTCCTTTTATAAAGCAGCTAACATGGGCGATCCTTGGGCGATGGATTTATTAGTACCCGGTGGTAATAGCCCGTGCGACTACCTTGGTTGGCCATGTGATGAATCTTGGCATGAAAAAGCGATGGCTGGCTGGGCAAAATTGGCTGACAAAGGTGATGGTAAAGCGAAATATGCTATGTATGTAAAAGGAGACAAATGGTGGCAATATATTCCGTTTTATCGACAAAAAGTGCGTAACGAAAATTATGAAGACATAATGCAGCATAAAGGCTACGGAATATTAAATCGAGGCGTATTTTGGGATACAACCGAACAACGTGTGAATTATTTAAAAATGGCCGCAGAAGATGGTTACGCCCCCGCTATGTTTATGTTGTTTTTTAGAGCGGATATGATTGGCAGAGATAAGGCCAATGAGTGGATATTTAAGGCACTTGAATTAGGTTACTATAAAGCAGCTAACACTTTGTCTTATTTATATGAAACGGGGTCAGATGGATATCCTGAGGACTTCATTCAGTCTTATTATTATTACCGCTTAACTATAGCACTTGGTGGGAATATATCAGGTTCACCAAGAGTGGTAAAATTATTAAAAAACGAATGGGGGGGGGGTTTAAAAGGGGAAGATGGTAAATCTGTATACAAAATTTTAGTCACTCCTGAGCAACAAGCTGCAATGGACAAAAAAGTGGAAGAATTTATACAACGGGTGAAACCAAATCGCTTTTTAGATGAAACCACCACCAAGTTATTCTTTTATTAATGTAAAAGTAAAACACGCTGATCAAGGATGATGGCAGAATATGACATTAACGAAACTTGCGTTGGTTAGGGCGCGCACATTAGCCCTGATTTTACTGCCAACGATGCTGCATATGCCAATCAGCCATGCTGGCGAGGTGATTGGTTCAGCTCCTGTGGTGATAGGACAAACTGCGATTGGTCAGGCTGGCCTCGATCAAATCAGCATAGATCAAACTGCGATTCAACAAGGCATCCGCTTATACAATCAATCTGAATTCAAGCAAGCTAAAGCGCTGCTGCAAGTGGAAGCAGACAAGGGCAGCGCGACTGCCACGTATTGGCTGGGTATCACTAAATATGAAAGTGGCGAACGCTTCGAAGCTGGTGATTCTTTTTTGCAAGCCGCAAAAATGGGTAACCCATGGGCGATGGATTTACTGGTGCCTGGTGGCAACAGCCCGTGTGACTACCTTGGTTGGCCATGTGATGAAGCTTGGCATGAAAAAGCGATGGCTGGCTGGGCAAAATTGGCGGCCAAAGGCGATGGCAAAGCGAAATACGCTATGTATGAAAAGGGGGACAACTGGTGGCAATATATTCCTTTTTATCGACAGAAAGTACGTAATGAAATTCATACTGACATAATACAGTATAAGGGTTACGGTATATTTAAAAATGGCGCAAAATGGGATAGTAGAGAAAAGAAAAAATATTTAATAATGGCAGCAGAAGAAGGTTATGCGCCGGCGATGCTAAGCTTATATTATTCAGTAGATATGATTAGCAGAGAAAAAGCAAATGAGTGGCTATTTAAAGCACTTGAGTTAGGTTACTCGGAGGCCGCTAAAAGTTTATCTTATGCATATGAAAAAGGGACTAGAGGTTTTCCGCAAGATTACATAAAAGCTTATTATCATCATCGACTAACAACAGCATTAGGGGGGAGAACTGTTGGGTCTCCAACCGTGAAAAATTTCTTGCTGAATGAGTGGGGGGGAGTTTTAGAGGATGAAGCCGGTAATGTTGTATATGAAATTTTAGTTACCCCAGAGCAGCAAGCTGAAATGGATAAGAAGGTTGAAGAATTCATACAGCGGGTAAAACCTAATCGCTTTTTAGATGAAACCACAACCAAGTTATTCTTTTATTAATGTAAAAGTAAAAACAAGCTGATCAAGGATGATGGCTGAATATGACATTAACGAAATGCGTGGCGATTAAGGTATACAAGTTCGCCCTGATTTTACTGCTAACGATGCTGCATATGCCGATCAGCCATGCTGGTGAGGCGATTGGCTCTGCTCCTGTGGTGATAGGGCAAACTGCGATTGGTCAAGCTGGCCTCGATCAAGTCAGCATAGATCAAACCGCGATCCAACAAGGTATCCACTTATACAATCAAGCAAAAATAAAGCAAGCTAAAGCAGTTTTTCAAGCAGAGGCTGACAAAGGTAGCGCTGCTGCGACGTACTGGCTGGGCGTTACCCAATACGAAAGTGATGAACGTTTCGAAGCAGGCGATTCCTTTTATAAAGCGGCAAAAATGGGCAACCCGTGGGCGATGGACTTATTAGTCCCCGGTGGTAATAGCCCGTGTGATTACCTTGGTTGGCCGTGTGACGAAGCTTGGCATGAAAAAGCGATGGCTGGCTGGGCAAAACTGGGAGTTGAAGGCGATGGTAAAGCGAAATATGCAATGCATGTAAAAGGCGATAAATGGTGGGAATATATCCCCTTTTATCGGCAAAAAGTACGCAATGAAATATATAAAGATTTAATGCAGCATAAAGGCTATGGCATATTAAATGATGGAGCATTTTGGGATACTACTGAACAACGTGTTAATTATTTAAAAATGGCCGCAGAAGATGGTTATGCGCCAGCTATGTTTAAGTTGTATTTTAGAGCAGATATGATTGGCAGAGAAGAAGCCCATAAATGGATATTTAAAGCACTAGAGTTAGGTTACCACCGAGCTGCTAAAAGTTTGTCTTACGCATATGAAAACGGGACTAGAGGGTTTCCTCAAAATTATGTGATGGCTTATTATTATCATCGACTAACAACGGCATTGGGGGGGGAGAACTGTTGGTTCTCCTACAGTAAAATCATTATTAGAAAATGAATGGGGGGAGGTTTTAAAAGGGGAAGATGGTAAATCTGTATATAAAATTCTAGTCACTCCTGAGCAGCAAGCTGAAATGGATAAGAAAGTTGAAGAATTTATACAACGGGTAAAACCTAATCGTTTCTTAGATGAAACCACAACCAAATTATTCTTCTATTAGTGTGAGTCAAATCAGCATGATCAAGGATGATGGCTAAATATGACATTAACGAAATGTGTGGCGATTAAGGTATACAAGTTCGCTTTGATTTTACTGCCAACGATGCTGCATATGCAGATCTGTGGGCTGTTTTATATGGTCTGAAATTCAACCTCTGAATGAGGCACAATTAATAGAACATACAGGTGTGGGAAAAACAGCAAGTGGCATGTCTCAAGAAAGCCTGTCAGCACATGATGATATGTTTTTGCCATATAGATAAGTTACAGATGAGGTTGTTATGATAGAGAAAATAAATTTTAATGAATTGAAAAATGCTTACATAGAGGCCGCAAATAAAACTCCAAGCACAGCTTATCTTGATGATTTTTGGATGCAGAGATTTAATGAAGTTGCTGATTCTAATAATAAATTAAACTGGGATCAACCATGTTATGCAGGATTTGAACATTTTCGAATAATAGCGGGATTATTTGCATTTTCATTTATGTATGTATTAGGTGGTGCATATAAAGATGGTTGGGATATTATTTTACCTAGTTTGGATTGGTATTATTTAGTTTCATTAATAGTATCATTTTTTATGGGGTTTTCTTGGTGGGCTACTTTTGCAGAATATATATACTGTTATCGCTTTAATGATAAGTTTATTGCCATAAAAAAATATAAAAATGATCCTGATTTTGGTTATAAACTAGCACGAATTACTGGCTGGCTTGGTTCTGCGGTGTGTGTAATATTAGGTGTTATATTTGGTCCTATGATTTTCATTGGAGCTGGCGGTTTTGCTTTATTAAGTTTTGCCATGACAGGAATGAAAAAAAAATATTTTATCATGATTATACCCTATGATTCGATACTTTACATTCATGTGAATGAAGCAAGAAATGAACTGAGTTTGATTTATATTGAACAAGATGTCTGTAATAAAAAAGATAAGTTGATTGTTGTAGAGAAACCAGCATGTCGCCCAATGTATTTTAATGATAAAAACATGGGTAATATAATTGAATTCATAAAAAAAAATGCAAGTGATGATTTAAAGGTTATATATTCAACGAATATCACTGAAGATAAAGATGATGAAGAGCATAGTTTGATCCTTGACGAGGTGAGAAAGGCATATCCACGACATGATCTTATTACAATAGATAAACGAAGGTAATGGTTTGAAAGTTATGTATTGAATATCTAAAATTCAAGGATTGAATAATAGCAATAAAACAGAATACAAAATCATTTTTATTATTGGGCGGTTGTGTTTTAGTATCAGAGTTAATGCCTCACCGACCTTATGATCTATTGATGACGTCACTATCGGTGATATCCGCGCTAAGTCCCCTAAGTATGGCGAAGCGGTTGAGAATGCGTTGATGCGTTAGGTGCTACCAATGGCATGGCAGGCAATTGTTATCAATGAAGTGTTAATTTTGCTACTGAGTACTGGAAAATAAACCTTCCCGCGATATGATAACCTGAAGCAGATCAAAGAGAAGGTGCACAAGGGTATGAGTAAGCGAGCTGGGGTTTTCATTGTGACAGCATCTCTATTTGGCTCTGGCTTCGTGCAAGCCTCTGTATCTGAGATAACGCCACTCTCACCAGCTGCTGGGGTGACACCTATTCAAGCGCCTACTCACTCGCCGTTACCGCAGTTATTGCCACTGGATCCGACGTTGTCGACATCGACGGAATCAACCCTCCCTGCTTTTGGTGAGACGTTTAGTCATCATCCGAAGCTGATCCGTCAGGCGGTAGAGTTTTATGGTGAAGGGCGCCGACCTGTCGATAATAGTGCGATTGATCGCCACAGTGTTTACCAAAACAAAAACACGGTATCGCCGACTGAATTTGGGGCAGGGGTAAAGTTTAACGCGACTGATAATTTTAGTATCTCGGTTGAAGCGGGTGGTGAGTTAGAAACCGATGATACGGTGGATATAGACACTGGCGCGGTAAAGTTTAATTTGAGTTATTAACCTTTATTTCACCGGGTGATAGGTGAGATAAAAAATGCCGATATCAAACGATATCGGCATTTTTTGTGGAAGGTTTTAACCTGTCAACGATGACATGGGATCGATTACAGCCCTAAGATTAATGACATTCCGGTTGATACAATCAGCGCGCCAATCATTGGGATCGCGGTACGCTTAACCAGTTCAAACGGTGATACGTCAGCCACACCCGCCACGGCCACAATTGCGCCAGTGATCGGTGACATTGAGCGAGCAATACCTGATGCCAGCTGCATTGGCATTAGCATGGCAACGGCATTAATTCCGACTTTGTTCGCAATATCAGGCACCATCGCGGCAAATGAGAAGAACGGGGCATTACCAGAACCCATCAGAATGGCGGCGAAAGTAATGATGATCACCATCATAATAATCATCAGCGATGGTGAAATACTGGCGTTGATCGCGAAGTTAATCACGGTATCAAGCAGGCCAATCACTTTCATACCGTGGGCAAACACCTGACCCGCAATAACCAGTGTCACGACGCGGGCAAACTGTTTACCCATACTGTCGAAGTAGACAAAAATATCTTTGAAAATATTTTTTGCACCGTGACGGAAGCCTTCGCAGAGCATAGATACTGCGATTGAGATAAACATTGCAGTTACCACATCGATTTTAACGCTCTCAAACGCCATTGGGCTCAATAGCATGATCAAAGACAGTGGGATCATCGGTAGTAGTGCATACCAGGCAGGTGGCGCGACTAATGCTTCTTCTGCTTGGATCTCTACATTGTCTTTATTCTCTTCACGGCGATCAAACCACTGTTGGACAAAGAAATGCAGCACGGCAATGGTGATCATTGTCGCGATAGCAACAGGCAGCTGATAATCGATAAAGTATTCAGTTACTGAAATATCGGCGGTCTTTGCTGCCAGGTTGGCATTACCTGAGGCTGGGCCAAGATCCAAACAAGCGGTGGTGGCGATAACGGCAACCGCAGACATTTTACTGACACCCAGACGTACAAGGATCGGGTAAAGCGTTACCATTAATAGTAAGCCAAGGCCGGATGCACTTGGAATAAAGATGTTTAAAATTTGGCCGATAATATAGCCTAGCGCCATTACTAAATAAGGGGCTTTGAAATAGCCCAGCGGTTTAATCGCTATATTAACCAATGCACGTGACGCGCCAATGTGGTCCATATATTTAGCGAAACCGCCGACCGCCATGATGATCAAACCTAACGATCCGACCGTTTTTGCCGTGGTGTTTTTGATGAAGGTAAAGATATCCAGCCATTCATTACCGCTAGAGGCGTTTGCAGCTAAAGGTGTGCCGGTATTGAATACAATCGCGGCGGCCATCATGATGATACCCCCGATCAATAGGGATGTCTGTGGGTTGAATTTCTTGTAGATCAACATTCCCACTGAGAAAATGATGACAAGACTAAAGATAGTTACCACTAAAGTGCTCCAAATTATTGAGATATTCCGTTATTGATGAATATATTATTTAATTGTTTTTTCATTAACGATCACAAACTGTCATGATTGCTCTGAAATGCACACAATCATGACCTATCTCAAATTACTTGGTGGGGGAATAACAAGAAAAATGTAATGTTAGAACAAATCAGGTGTTATAAAAGAACAATTTACTCACATGTGTGTGTAAATATATCTGTTCGTAAGCTTTTCTTACGACGGGTCCCGTTTTGGAATATCACGATGCGCTTCCGTCGTAAGATCATTAAGCCTAACGTCAGGTTTAGGGGCAAGGATGGTTCCTCGTCACAACGGCGAGATCCGGGGATCTGCCCGTTGTGACTATGACACCCCCAAGCGAGCTTTGACGATGTGCTCACATTCTTCAATATTGTTGGTGTCTTTGGGGATGATTAGCACCGTATCGTTACCGCCAACGGTGCCTAATATTTCGATATGAGGGCCGATATCGATTAATCTTGCGACTAATTGAGCCACGCCTGGGTGTGTTTTTACGACGACCATCGTTTGATTATGGGTGATTAATTCAATTTGTGAAGCAATGGAAGAGCTTATTCTTACAGGAGCGGTTTCAGGCGTAATGCAATAGACTTTTTCACCACAAGCATTTTGTACTTTGGAAACACCAAGTAGAGAAAGCAGGCGAGAAACGGTTGATTGGCCTATTCCCCTAAAGCCGATTTCGATGAGTTTTTTGCGCAGTTCGTTTTGCGTTGAAAAACTTTGTTGTTGCAATAAACGCTTACAAGCAGCGGTTAGTGTTTTATCTTCAGCTGAATATAAGCCGTTAGGATCAATGGTATCGTCCATGGGTAAATCCTTAAATTTGGCGTATGAGTGTACGGGTTCTGAGTACGTTGCATACATTAAAAGCCATAGATCATGAATATCACATTGAACTACCACGTTAAGGTGGCTTTGTTGTTTTGTTGCGGCATTGTAGCATTAAATGCTAGCTACACTTGTTGACGGTGATCACCAAGCCTCATTGAAAGTTGCTTTAATGGTATTTTTCTCGGTGCGGATAGAAAATGCGGGTTTATTTGAGTTTATGACGGCTGATGCCACCCGCATTTCCCAATGGTGAGATAATTAGTTACCGAGCGTTGCCACCATGACGGCTTTAATGGTGTGCATGCGGTTTTCAGCTTCGTCGAATACAATAGAGTGATCGGATTCAATCACTTCATCCGTGACTTCAACGCCATTTGCCAGTACAGGGTAGTCTTTCGCCAGTTCTTTACCCATTGTGGTGTCTTCACCGTGGAATGCGGGCAAGCAGTGCATAAATTTTACATGTGGGTTGCCGGTGGCTCTGAGCATATCCATGTTGACTTGGTAGGGCAGCATTAAGTTAATGCGTTCTGCCCACGCTTCCTTCGCCTCACCCATTGATACCCACACATCGGTGTAGAGGTAGTCACAACCTTGTATGCCTTCTTGAATATTCTCTGTCAGCATGATCTTGGCGCCAGTCTCGTCTGCAATGTTATGGCATTGAGCAAGTAGTTGCTCTTCTGGCCAGAATTGCCTTGGTGCGACAAGACGGATATCCATCCCCATTTTGGCTGCACCTACCAACAGTGAGTTGCCCATATTGTTGCGAGCGTCGCCAAGATAGGCAAATTTGATGTCATGCAGCTGCTTGCCACGGCCATGCTCTATCATGGTGAGGAAGTCAGCCAGAATTTGCGTTGGGTGGAATTCATTAGTGAGGCCATTCCATACCGGAACGCCCGCATATGCGCCAAGCTCTTCGACGATATCTTGACCAAAGCCACGGTATTCGATGCCATCGTACATACGGCCCAGCACGCGCGCGGTATCTTTCATTGACTCTTTGTGGCCAATCTGTGAACCGGATGGGCCTAAGTAAGAGACTTGTGCACCTTGATCAAATGCAGCTACTTCAAACGCGCAACGGGTGCGCGTGGAGGTTTTTTCGAAGATCAATGCGATGTTTTTGCCTGTTAGGCGCGGTTGCTCGTAGCCGTTGTATTTTGCTTTTTTTAGTTCTGCAGACAGATCAAGTAAGTGCTGAATTTCACGAGGGGTAAAGTCGAGTAATTTTAAAAAATTACGGTTGCGTAGATTAAAGGCCATGATGTATCCCTTCTGGTTTAGGCGTTCTTTGGCGACCGGTGAGAAAACCAAAGAACGCGAGTCATCTGAATGATTGGATCGAACATTAATCTTTTGTAATGTTGGTACCGGCGGTGCCTTCGAGGATGTGCAAACCGTCTTCCAGGGCGCCGATACCAACCACTTTCCCGCCTTGTTGAATAAACGCGCACGACGCTTCAATTTTTGGCCCCATCGAGCCTGCATCAAATTCAAACTTGGATAATTGATTGGGGGTAGTATTGCGTAGGGCGTACTGGGTTGGCTTGCCCCAGTCGAGATAGACGGCATCTGCATCTGTCAAGATCAACAACGCATCTGCATTAAGTTGTTTTGCTAAAAATGCGGCAGACATGTCTTTATCGATAACCGCTTCCACACCCACTAATTTTCCGTTTTCTTTTTTAACCGGAATACCACCACCGCCAGTACAAATTACGAGGTGGCCTTCATCAATGAGCTTGGTTATTGCATCGCTTTCAATAATGCCAGTTGGTTGGGGACTAGGGACGACTCGGCGGAAATGCTGACCGTCGGGTTTTATCGTCCAGTGGTATTTTTCAGCCAGTGTACGTGCTTCAGACTCCTCGTAGATAGGACCGATCGGTTTAGTGGGGTTGGCGAAGGCGGGATCGCTAGGGTCGACGGTCATCTGGGTCAGCAGACAAGAGATATTACGCTCAGGTAAGTGATTCTTGAACTCCTGCATCAGCATGTAACCGATCATACCCTGTGTTTCACTGCCTAATACATCGAGTGGATAAGGCATGATTTTTTTGTACTCCAAGCCTTGTAGTGCTAATAAGCCAACTTGCGGACCATTACCGTGTACCAAAACGACATTATATATTTGGGCAATTTTTGAAATTGTTTTGACGGCGACTTCAATATTGTGGCGTTGAACATCGGCTTCTAGTGGCTCACCGCGGCGAAGTAGCGCATTACCACCTAGTGCGACAACGACAGTTTGCTTTGTCATAAATGCATTCTCTAGTGTTTAGTCGAGGGAGTGACTGTTTTTACTTGGCCGTTAGATACCATCACGTTCAATTGGGCAACTCATGCAGCGAGCACCACCACGGCCACGGCCGAGTTCATCGCCGGGGATAGGCAGTACAGTAATACCGGCTTTGTCGTATTTTTCATTGGTGTAGGTGTTGCGTTCATAACCAATGACGACCCCGGGTTTCACGGTCAATACATTGTTAGCATCGTTCCACTGTTCCCGTTCTGCTTCGAAGCTATCGCCTCCGGTCGTGATGAGGTTAAGTGTGTCGACATGCAGCGCCTTTGCAATGGTGCGCATGTAAGATGGCTGTTGGGTCGCTTTTACCATGCCCGATTCATCACCGGTCAGGCTCCAACAGTTCACATTGTCAGGGATGACGTTGGGATAGATTGAGAAGGTATCTTCATTCATGTGTGTCATGACGGTATCTAAGTGCATGCAAGAGCGATCTTGTGGCAGCTCAAGTGCGATGACCTGTTTTGCCTGGCCGTGCTTGAATAAGCTTGAAGCGAGCTGCTCAACACCTTGTGCGGTGGTACGTTCAGACAGGCCAACGAGTACAGCACCTTTACCGATGACTAACACATCGCCACCTTCGATGGTTGATTGCTCGTAAGCGCGATCTTCATCACCGTAATATTTAATGAAGTCTTGTCCTGCGAACGTTGGATTCCAGCGATAAATAGCGCGTAGATGGTTCGTTTCACGTTGGCGGGCGACTTTCGCCATTGGGTTAATTGATACACCGCCATACACCCAGCAAGAGGTGTCGCGAGTGAATAGGTGGTTCGGTAGTGGGCTGATGATGAAATCGGTCGGTTTGTGCATTGATTGTAATATAGAAGAGGATTGTAGTGGCATTTCACCAAATGACAGGCCACCCGTTAAGATTTTCGCCAGCTCCAGGTTAGGTAAGTCGGCTAAGTAGCAACGCAGATCATTGGCGAATGTAGGACCAAAGCGGTAATTAGATATTTGTGTATTGAGCAACCAGTCTTTTGCTTCGGGGACTGCCAGTGTTTCTGCAAGAAGAGTAGTTAGAAGCAGAACTTCGACGCCCTGATCCCTTAACGTTTGCGCAAAGGCATCATGCTCTTTGCCTGCACGCTCAACGGCTAGCACGTCATCGAATAGTAAATCGTGGCAATTGGTCGGGGTTAAGTGAGTGAGGGCGCGTCTGGGACGATGAATTAGAACGCGACGTAATTGACCTATTTCAGAACCTACGTAGAACTTACTCATAATAGAATCTCTCATATTAGTTTATTTGATTTGTTCTAATTAAAACGTTATTTGTAGGACGATGAATAGAGCGTTTGAAGCTGTTTTTTGTTCTTGAGTTAATATTACGCCTGTTGTTTTGTCTTTCTTCGATGTTACTCACAAATCGTTTTTATTATTGTTTGTTAGGCCATTTTGAATAGTAATGAAATTTATTCACCACCATATTTTCTTTGCTGTTATTAATTACCTACTAATGCTGGAACTTTATTCATCTGTGATATGATTATTCACCTTGCAGGGCAGTATGAAGGGAATTATATTCACTGTGTTATTAACAAGATATGTAATGATGATTTTGAAATATGCACTATTTATATCTATATAATTACTTTTTATGTGATAGAGGCCGGTTTTGAAATGAAATTATTTTTAATAAGTCTATTATGATCACACTTTTGTTATTATTATTATTTAGCTGATTGTTCGTTTTAATTAGAAATTGTAATTTCAGCATGAGAAATTTTAATTATGCTTTGATGTTAATTTTTCCACCCAAGCAACGCTAAGATTGAGGATTTAGTATTACCTGATTACCATCATTAATCAGCCAGCTGAGCTATACTTTGAGTTAAAGAAAACTTGAGGATTAGATCATGCCTAAGAATATGGTTCAATTTCAGAAAAGTATTTCTATTCATCGCTTTATCAAGCTGTATGGTACTGAAGAACAGTGCCAAAAGCACTTGTTTGATGTTTGA
>NZ_JAKJSL010000074.1:0-13398 GCF_050336815.1 Photobacterium nomapromontoriensis | reverse complement strand
GCTCTACCTACTGAGCTAAGTCGGCACACGAATCTTTTTAGTCTCAAGCCCTAAAGCTTAACACTGAATTTGGCTCCCCTTGCAAGACTTGAACTTGCGACATACGGATTAACAGTCCGCCGTTCTACCAACTGAACTAAAGGGGAATTATATTTTTCGTTGCTTGCACCATCACTAAAAGAAGAAATGGTGCCTCGAGGCGGAATCGAACCACCGACACGAGGATTTTCAATCCTCTGCTCTACCGACTGAGCTATCGAGGCAACGGAGCGCTATTAAACGGTTTTTCACTCGCTACGTCAACTATTTTTTTAAGAAAAACATTCCCTCAACACTGGTTGATTGCTTTTTGAACGCTCTGCTTTGATGGTGATGATTTTATTACCGTGTGATTACATTTTTCCTTGGTGAAATTCTTTTTGGAAAGTCGTCACTTTTTGTAAGTAACGCCGAGCTTCCGCTTTGGGGTGCTTGCTGGTTAAGGCCCAATATACCTGATTTGGCTGAAGATGATTCAGGTTGTTCATGGCTTGTTTACGATTGGCATTAAATGTTTTTAATACCCCGCCAGCACCGCCGTTATAGGCTGATATCATGCTGTAATGTAGCGACAGTGGATCCCTGATATCTTTTAGATAGCGAGTGCGGAGCAGGTAAAAATACGCCGTCCCGGTATCAATATTGTTGGTTGGATCAAAGAGATATTCCGGGCTTGGTTTACCAGCGCGGTGCTTTACCAGTTTAAAGACGTCAGCGCCTGCGGTATTGGGTACAACCTGCATTAGGCCGTAAGCATTCGCATGGCTTACCGCGTAAGGGTTGAAGCTGCTTTCAGTTTTAATGATGGCGAAGATCAAATCTTCACTGATGCCGTAGCGGCGAGAGGCATCACGAACGATACTGGCATATTTGTAGCTACGCTTATTGGCGTGGTCAGCCACCATGGGGATTTCCACATAGTAAACCTGATGGTAGCGTTCGGTGCGTTGTTGTAATTTTGCGGCTAGCAGGTAGTCAGCAAAGCGAGTGGCTCGCCATCCCCATTCAATGGGTTGGCCCTCATTGTCAAGAACTTGGCCATAGAGGAAGGGTTTACCTGTCAGTTTGATCGCTGAGTCGGAATACAGGTCGACACCGCCTGGATCTTCAGGTGTCAGCAAGGTACTGCGAATAGCTTCTCTGAGGTGTCTTTCCGGCTCAGTTTTCGCCACCGTTTCCACAATGACCACCCCGCGTTCAAAGTCGACATGGGCACGGCTAAGGTAACCATCGGTATATTTGACGTATTGGCGCTTACTGGCAACCAGTGAATCATTGTCACCCCAATGGCGTTTAACCTGCCCGCTGAATGAGTTCATCAACGTGTCAAAGGCCGCCGCGTCTTTGGTGTACTGGCCTGGTAATGGGGCAAGATTGGTCGCAAAACGGTTAGTGGTGGAGTAGTTGACGTCATAGAAGCTTTCAATAAACTCCCGACTACAGCCGCCAAGTAGCAGCAGTGACAATAACAGCAGGTGTGTTTTCATAATTTCCATTGAGGGCAAAACATCATTTGCAGGGCGCAAATGATGTCATTATCAGTGGCTTTGCTGTATCTGGCGAGTAAAAAGGCAGGCCATAACACAAAATATGATAGCGTTATTGGCTTGGCGGGGTATAGCCGTCAATGATCACATCCTGTCCTTCAAACAAAAAATTCACCATTTCGGTTTCCAGTAGCTTACGGTGCTCAGGATCCATCATGTTGAGTTTTTTCTCGTTAATTAGCATGGTTTGCTTACCCTGCCATTCGGCCCAGGCTTCTTTTGAAATCGTGTCGAAAATACGCTTACCCAGCTCACCTGGGTAGAATTGAAAATCTAAACCTTCTGCATCTTTCTTCAAGCGGGCACAAAATACGGTACGGCTCATGGGATGGCTCCTTAATCTAAAGCGGCGTGACTATGGCGCTAGTTATACCAGAGTGTTGCGATAGCATCTAGCGCAACACTCTGGAACACGGGTGTTACTGGTGATTGAGTTCGTAGCGCAGACTCTCGAGAATTTGCTGCACCGGAGCGGCAAGGCCAATTTCTGGTGGTTGATTTAAATTATACCACTGGCCTGTACTGTCATTGATCATATCCGGACGCTGCGACAGCATTAGCCGAACAGGAATAATGTCGAGATGATAGTGGCTGAAGGTATGGCGAAAGGCATGCAGTTGCTCGCTCACGATAGAGGGATGGTTATATGAACCAAGGCGTTGATGGAGAATCTCGCTCAGATCATCACTATCGTGTTGGGGAAAACACCATAAACTGCCCCAGATCCCTGCGGGAGGACGTTTTTCCAGCCATACGTATTCACCGCACTGGAGAATGGCAAACCAGGCTTGTTTTTCCGGCATGGTTTTCTTGGGTTTCTTACCCGGAAAATCGGCCTGACGGCCTTGGGCCTTTGCTTGGCAGCGTATTTCGACCGGGCATAATTCGCATTTGGGTTTACTGCGGGTACAGATCATGGCTCCCATGTCCATCATCGCTTGATTGTAGCGTTCAACACCGTCAGCAGGGGTGTTATGTTCGGCGATTTTCCATAGCGCATTCTCAACAGGCTTAGTGCCGGGCCAGCCTTCAATCGCATAACAGCGGGCAAGGGTGCGTTTAACATTGCCATCAAGGATGGGGTGGTGCTGCTTGAGCGAGAGTGATAGCACGGCCCCAGCGGTTGAACGACCTATTCCCGGCAGGGCGATTACGTGATCAATATCGGTTGGAAAGATGCCGTTATAGTGCTCGACAATATATTGAGCGGCCTTGTGGAGGTTACGCGCACGGGCATAATAGCCCAGCCCTGTCCAGAGGTGCAGCACTTCGTCTTGCTCTGCCGCTGCCAGTGCACTGACAGTTGGGAAGCGAGCAATAAAGCGTTCAAAATACGGGATCACCGTGGTGACCTGGGTCTGTTGTAGCATAATTTCCGACAGCCAGACTTTATACGGCGTTTTTTCTTGTTGCCAAGGCAGGGTTTTCCGGCCAAATTTGTCATACCACGCTAAAATGGCATCAGAGAAGGTAATAGTCACAGTATCAAGCTCACTTTACTGGCAGACACCATTGTTGGCTGCCTTATTTTTGGCATGATTGCATCATAAAGTCGCGCTTGCCGCAAATGATAGACTTGAACTTAGGCTGTAACTTTGGATAATGCCGTTCCGTTTCTTTTTTGTTTGGATATTAAGCATGAGCGAAGTTTCAAAGAAGTCAGGTGAGGTTACCCTGACTGAATTTACCGAAGACGGCAAACTGGTACGAAAAATTCGTAGCTTTGTTCGTCGTGAAGGCCGTTTAACCAAGGGCCAGGAAACGGCCATGGAGAAACATTGGCCAACAATGGGTATCGACTTCGCTCAGCAGATGCTGGACTGGAAAGAGGTGTATCACCGCGACGCCCCTGTGGTACTGGAAATTGGCTTCGGTATGGGAGCCTCTCTGGTTGAAATGGCGAAGAATGCCCCGGAGAAAAACTTCATTGGTATTGAAGTCCATAGTCCGGGCGTAGGTGCTTGCCTGATGGCAGCTGGAGAAGCGGAACTGACTAATTTGCGCGTAATGTGCCACGATGGTGTTGAAGTATTTGAACACATGATCCCTGATGGTAGTCTTGATTGCGTACAGTTGTTCTTCCCTGATCCATGGCACAAAGCGCGTCATCACAAACGCCGTATTGTTCAGCCTGAATTTGCAGAGATGCTACGTAAAAAGCTGAAAATTGGCGGCATCTTCCATATGGCGACAGACTGGGAAAACTATGCTGAGCACATGGTTGAAGTGATGAATATTGCTCCGGGTTACCGTAATACGGCAACTGACGGCGATTATATTGCCCGTCCAGACGATCGCCCGCTAACGAAGTTTGAAGCGCGTGGTCACCGCCTGGGTCATGGCGTGTGGGACATGAAGTTTGAGCGCACTGAATAAGCGCCTGACACCCTAGCAGCCATTGCTGAGCGCCATACAGAATGAAAAATGAAGCCAACCTCGTGTTGGCTTTTTGATCCTTGGAGAATGCGAAATGAAGCCAACAGAACAGTTGCTTACTGCGATCTTAGATGAAGTTAGGTCGCTGATAGGAAAAGGCAAGGTGGCCAACTATATCCCTGCGTTGGCGGAAGTGCCTGCTACCAAGTTGGGGATCGCTGTGTGTTATAACGACGGCGAGATTATCCAAGCGGGCGACAGCCAAGAGGGGTTTTCGATCCAATCGATCTCTAAGGCGTTGAGCCTGACGTTGGCAATGAGTCTGTACGAGCCGGAGGAAATCTGGCAGCGGGTGGGCAAAGAGCCTTCGGGACAGGCGTTCAACTCAATGATCCAGCTTGAGCTGGAGAACGGGATCCCGCGTAACCCCTTTATCAATGCTGGGGCGCTAGTGGTGTCAGATCTGCTGCACAGTCGACTGTCGGCACCGCAGTACCGGATGCTGGAGTTGGTACGGGGATTAGCCTGTAATCCGCACATTGTGTATGACAAGGTCGTCGCCGCTTCAGAGATGTTGCACAGTGACCGTAATGCATCCATCGCTTACTTGATGCGCTCGTTTGGTAATTTCGAGAATGAAGTGATGCCCGTACTGACCAATTACTTCAGCTATTGTGCCTTAAAAATGAGCTGTGTTGATTTAGCTAGAACATTCAGCTACTTAGCTAACAAAGGGCTTCCTTTGGGCGCAAAAAAAACAATTATCACCCAAACTCAATGTAAGCAAATGAATGCATTGCTGGCGACCTGTGGTTTGTATGACGGCGCCGGTGAGTTTGCCTACCGGGTCGGGATGCCGGGTAAGTCTGGTGTTGGTGGCGGGATTGTGGCTATCGTCCCGGGAGAAATGACCATTGCGGTATGGTCGCCAGAATTGGATCCGTCAGGAAATTCTCTGGCAGGAACAGCGGCGCTGGAGCTGCTAGCCGATCGTATTGGTCGTTCGATTTTTTAGCGGGACAACCTCATCAATGCAGGGGATCCCGATCATTTGGGAGATGCCTATGTTGTTATGGAACAGGTTGTTACGAAAAGGAAAGGATTGTTCGCGATGGTTGCTGGCGGGGAGGCGTGTGAGTTTACTCATGGCGATGGGGCTGGCCCCTAGCAGTGTTATCGCACAAGAGCCTATTTGTCAGCCTGAGTGGCACAATGGGATGAGCTTGCAAGACGGGGCTCTGAGCTTAGAGCTGGCTGGAGAGACGTTTTTGATTAAGTCATCTGGGCAGCTATATTTTGGTATTCACAAAGTAAAGCTTAACTCAGAGCAGATGGCTGCACTGGCTGATTATCATCAGTTGATGCTGGAGGATTTGCCTTATATCTTGTCTCATTCGCAGCTTGTTGATGATGAGTTGTGTAACCGGATGGCGGCTCGTCAGGCCAAGGAAACGGAAATTCAATCATTAATCCCCGCGCTTAAGCGATGGCAGAGCGTCACGCTCAATTAGCCATTACCAGATATGTATCGCTGAGTCGCGGGTAGTGCAAAGACACTCCCCGCGAGATCGCTATTCGTCCTCTTCTTCCTCGTCGACAAAGGCGGCCAGCAGATCATTGAGAAACAACTTACCGTGCTCGGTGATTTGCCAATGAGCACCATTATCAGTCAGATAGTTTTTGCCTATTGCCCATGCGATTGGTTCGGCAATGGAACTGAGCGCGAGTCCAGTACGTTCAACGTAATCCTGCTTCGGACAGGCTTCGAGTAACCGGAATCGGTTCATGAAAAATTCAAATGGACGCTCACTGGCCTCCACCTGTGTTTCTTGATCCAGATATGGTTTGCTTGGGTTGAGGTAGCCGCGTGGATGCTTGACCTTGACGGTACGGGTAATGCTGCCGTCGGCAAAGCTGATCTTGCCGTGGGCGCCACAGCCAATGCCGAGGTAATCACCAAATTGCCAGTAGTTAAGATTATGGCGGCACTGCTTACCCAGTTTGCTATAACCTGATATTTCATATTGAACATAACCCGCATCAGCGAGGATCTGGTGACCTTGCTCGAAGATATCCCACAGATCATCGTCATCAGGTAGCGTTGGTGGCTTTGAATAAAATAATGTATTGGGTTCAATGGTCAGTTGATACCATGACAGGTGTGGCGGATTCAGAGCAATTGCCTGCTTCAGATCCGACAGAGCATCTGTGATGCTTTGATCCGGCAATCCATGCATTAAGTCGATATTGAAACTCTCCAGCCCGGCCTCTGCCGCCAGTTTGGCCGCTGTAATCGCTTCGGCACTGCCGTGGATCCGGCCGAGGCGCTGCAGTTTGTCATCTTGGAAACTCTGGATCCCGATAGAGATTCGGTTAACCCCAACAGACTGATAGGCACTGAAGCGACCCGCTTCTACTGTACCCGGGTTGGCTTCCATGGTGATCTCGATATCATCACAAAATGGGATCCGAGTCTGTACTGCATTGAGCAGGCGGCCAATCTCGGGGGGGGAGATCAGGCTTGGGGTTCCACCACCGATAAAAATAGAATGCAGTTTGCGATCTGTCTGGTTCAGGCCGTAAGCGGCCAAATCGGTTTCCAGATCGTCGATCAGCGCATCGATATAATCGAGCTCGGGGATCTCAGCCTTCATTGCGTGTGAGTTAAAGTCGCAATAAGGACATTTCTGGACACACCATGGAATATGAATATACAGGCTCAGTGGTGGTGGAAGTAGCATGTTTTACGCGTCCTTTAGGGCAGAAAATAGCTGAGCTAATGCTTTGCCACGGTGCGACAGCTGTTTCTTACGGGCTGGTGCGAGTTCCGCTGAGGCGCATTGGTCATCTTCAACCCAGAATATTGGATCATAACCAAAACCATTTTCGCCATGGCATTCTGTTAGGATGCTGCCTTCCCAGCTACCGTGACAGACCAACGGGGTTGGATCATTCTCGTGGCGCATCATAACGAGCACACAGTGGAAGCGAGCGGTACGCTGTTCTGCTGGTACGCCTTCCATCTGCTGTAGAAGCAGGTCGATATTGGCTTGATCTGAAGCGTTTTCACCTGCAAATCGGGCAGAGTAAATCCCCGGCGCCCCTTTTAGGTAATCAACTTCTAGACCTGAGTCATCGGCAATGGCTGGTAACCCCGTTTCTTTGGCTGCGTGACGGGCTTTAATGATGGCATTTTCAATAAAGGTCGTGCCAGTTTCAGCCACAGAGGACACATTGTAGTCACTCTGAGCAACGACATCGAAACCAAAGTCAGCCAACAGGCTTGCCATCTCTTTCACTTTGCCCTGATTACCAGTAGCCAGTACCAATTTGCTCATTGCTGTTCCTCGGGAAGTCGTAAAGGGGTAGTCGGTGCCACCCAATATGGGGCGCTATCTTATAGGACTGCCCGAAAAATAAAAGGGAGCCAGCAGGCTCCCATGATTATTTTTAGTGTGACAATGCGGCTAGTCGACAAAAAACGTTTGCTTAAAATCGAGGTTTCCCTGGGTACCATTGTGTGACACATCAATTAAAAAGTTGAATTGTTCTTCATTGGCATGCTTGATTTCAGCAATATAGTAGATGGCTTTGCCTTCGTGAATTTCACGAAATGAAAGCGTTTTAGTATGGCCAATCAGATTCTTAGCTTTACCAGTTAGCACTGCAGAAACAGAAGGTTTACCCGGTTGGCTGCTGTCGAGTACGGTGATATTGATCACTGCTGAATAGCGGCTGCGTTGGATGTTGTAGTTGTTAGCAATGTCTGGGGTCAGGAAGGTTGATGGAAAGCTGGAGTAATGGACTTCCAGATCGCCGATATGCTTAAACTGTTCAGCATGAGCTGGTAGGCTGGGCAGCAAGCCAATCATTAGCAGAGGCAAGAGGCTAAGAGTACGGGGCATAGTGTTGTCCTTATGATACTCACTGTCGCAGAGATAATCCCTGATCACTGAGTGGGTACTGCATCCATTGAGTATATACCCAAGCGGCTTGAATATAATAAATAGTCTGTTGCCAATAGCAATCAGCCCAGGTTCGTTACTGAAACCCGGGCTGATGTGGTGTTACGTTATAGCAAAGCCGCGATGGGCTCCGGGATCTCCCTTGGGGATTCAATCCGGACTTGTTTATGGCGGCCAAGATCACCTTTTTCGATAATAACGTGTCCTTTGGCCACCCGGAACTGCTTGGCCAGGTATTTGGTTAAATGGGCATTGGCCTTGCCATCAACGGGAGGGGCTGTAATGGCGACTTTTAGTTCTTCACCATGTAATCCCACCAGTTGATCGCGACTGGCTTTGGGCTGTATATACAGCCTGATCACCAGATCGTCACCGCTTTGAGTTATGGCACTCATAGGAAAGCTAGAGTCCAACCCGGCATGTAATTTGCCATAACGACATTCGCAAACTGCAAGCAAAGGAACAATACTAATACACTAAGGTCCAAGCCACCCATTGCCGGTATGACGCGGCGGATAGGTGCCGTCATGGGTTCAGTCAGTTGATGCATAACATATTCAACTGGGCTACGACCTTGGCTGACCCAGCTTAGGATCGCACGTAGTAGCAGTACCCAGAAGACTAAGCTACCGGCTGCTTTTACTAGAGATAGCACAGCAAGCCAGAATATTTGAGTATCAAGCGCGTAATTGCCTAAATATAAAATCAGGCTAATTTTTGCGAGGCATAGTACATAGGCAAACACTAATGTTGCCATATCCAGAGAGCCAATTGACGGAATAATGCGACGTAAAGGGCCCACTATTGGTTGTGTTGCTTTCACGATAAATTGGGAAAACGGATTATAGAAATCTGCTTTTGCCCACTGCAACCAAATTCGCAGTAGCACAACCGTGGTATAAAGTTGAAATAACGTACTAACGAGAAAATCTAATGGTGTCATAGGGAGAACCTTAAAATAATTTTTCCATTTCCTGCGCGCGGGTAACGGCTGCACGCATTGCTTTGGCTACGGTATCACTAAGTTGGTGATCGTTAAAAGTACGGATTGCTTCGGCGGTGGTGCCCCCTTTCGAGGTGACTTGCTCACGCAGCGTCGAAAGTGCCGTATTTGGATTTGCTACGACCATCTCGGCCGCGCCGAGTGCGGACTGTTGAATCAGCTGGCGGGCCTGCTCTTCACTGAAGCCTTGTTGAATGGCTTCGGCCTGCATGGCTTCCATAAACAGGAAGAAATACGCGGGTGCACTACCGGCAGCGGCAATGATCCCGTTAATCCCTGCTTCTTGTTCAACCCAGCATACTTCACCAACAGCCTGCATTAAGTTTTCAGCAAAGCGGCGGTCATTGATATTGAGATCGACACCCGCATATAGACCACTCATCCCCTTTCCGATCAAGGACGGGGTGTTTGGCATTACGCGTACCAAATTCAGTTTGGTCGCTAGCATTTCATTGAGCCGTGCTGCGTTGATCCCTGCGGCAATAGAGATCACGAGCTTACCTGAAAAGTCGAGGATCTGCAGCTGGTGGCAGACTTTTGCCATCAGCTGTGGCTTCACTGCCAGCACGATCACATCGGCCGTTGAGGCGGCCTGCAGGTTATCATCAGTGGTATGAATACCATAATCACGTGCCAGTGGCTCCCGGCGTGCTGGGCTTGGGGCTGTTGCAGTGATTTTATCCGGGGCATAACCGCTCGCCACCAGACCGGCGATAATAGAGCGGGCCATGTTGCCTGCGCCAATGAACGCAATCGTACGTTGTTCCATGTTAAATCCTTCTAGGTATCGATCCGGGTAGGGAATTACCGGTTCATTATACGTCTTGTTATTGTTTTACTGAATAATCACGCGCCCCGAAAATCGCAGTACCGATACGAACGATAGAGCTGCCTGCGGCGATCGCGGCGTCGAGATCGCCGCTCATCCCCATCGACAGGGTATCCAGTTGCGGGTGCTTGGTTTTCAGAACCTCAAGGGCGTCTGATAAGCTATTGAACGCAGCCAGCTGGCTGTTATAGTCATCGGCGCGTTCTGGGATTGACATCAATCCGCGCAAGACTAAATTGGGCATCGCCGCGACTTCATCGGCTAGGGCGGCAACACTATCAAAGTCCAGCCCTGCCTTACTGTCTTCTCCGCTGGTATTGACCTGCAGCAGCACATTCAATGGCGGCAGGTTTGCCGGGCGTTGCTCGCTTAGGCGATGAGCAATTTTTGCGCGGTCGATGGAATGAACCCAGTCAAAATGTTCAGCAATCGGCCGGGTTTTGTTTGACTGTATCGGGCCGATAAAGTGCCAACAAAGTGGCTGGGCATAATGACCTGTGGCAAAGTGCTGGATTTTTTCAACGCCTTCTTGGACGTAGTTTTCACCGAATGCATACTGGCCAGCTATGATGGCTTCTTCGATGGCGGCTATAGGTTTGGTCTTGCTTACCGCCAGAAGTTGCACGGATCCGGCATCTCGACCGCATTTTTCTGTTGCTAGGTCGATCTGAGAGATGACCTGCTCAATATTTTGTTTGATACTATTCATAATTGATTCTATGGGGAAATGTATGGATATCACCGAACTACTGGACTTTAGTGTAAAACATAATGCTTCTGATCTGCACCTTTCTGCAGGGGTGCCTCCTATGATCAGGGTAGATGGTGATGTACGCAAGCTAAGCTTACCTGCTTTAGAGCATGGTGAGGTGCATCGCTTGGTATTCGACATCATGAATGATTCACAACGACGTGAATTTGAAGAGAAACTGGAAGTCGACTTTTCTTTTGAGCTCCCCAATGTTGGCCGCTTTCGTGTGAATGCTTTTCATCAAGGGCGGGGATGTGCCGCTGTATTTCGAACTATCCCGGTGAAAATTCCTACCCTTGAGTCGCTAAATGTCCCGGATGTCTTTTACAACATTGCCAATTGTCAGCGTGGTCTGGTGTTGGTGACAGGGGCGACGGGATCCGGTAAATCAACCACCATTGCGGCCTTGGTGGATTACATTAACGAGAATTTCAATCGTCATATTTTGACCATTGAAGATCCGGTGGAATTTGTCCATACCGGTAAACGCTGCTTGGTTAATCAACGCGAAGTTCATCGTGATACCCACAGTTTCCAAAACGCACTACGTTCGGCATTGCGTGAAGACCCTGATGTGATATTGGTGGGGGAATTGCGTGATCAGGAAACAATCAGTTTGGCATTGACTGCAGCAGAAACAGGTCACTTGGTTTTGGGGACGCTGCATACCAGTTCAGCCGCCAAAACGGTTGACCGGATCATTGATGTGTTTCCTGGCAGTGATAAATCGATGGTACGTTCAATGCTATCGGAGTCATTACGGGCGGTGATCTCGCAGAGTTTGCTTAAATGTATCAGTGGTGGCCGGATGGCAGCACATGAAGTGATGATGGCAACCCCTGCAATTCGAAATCTGATCCGTGAAGATAAGGTCGCTCAGATGTATTCGATGATCCAAACCGGATCTTCAATGGGGATGCAGACCATGGAGCAGAGTGTAAAAATGCTGGTGGCCCAGGGGCTAGTTGAAGCAGAAGAAGGCCGGCGTGTTGTAGATAGCAGCACCGTGAAATTTTAAAGACCATGAAGGCAGTCTTATGACATTACAAAATGCACTCAATGAAATGGCCACGAGTCGCGCATCTGATCTTTATATCACGGTCGATTCTCCGGCGTTATTGCGGATTGATGGTAACTTACATCCAATTGGTGAACTGCTGGATCGTGCGGCGGTTGATCGGATGTTTGAAGAAGCAATGGATCCGAGCCTGAAAGTTGAATTCGAGACGACCAAAGAAGCCAACTTTGCGTTGGTTCGCGGTGAGAACCGATTTCGAGTCAGTGCTTTTTGGCAGCGCGAGTTGCCGGGTATGGTGATCCGTCGAATTGAAACGGAAATTCCGGATATCTTTGCCCTGAATTTGCCAATGGATATGCAAAAAATGGCATTGGCTAAGCGGGGGCTCGTCTTGGTTGTTGGAGCAACGGGGTCGGGTAAATCAACCTCGATGGCGGCAATGACTGGGTATCGAAATAACAACCGTAGCGGCCATATTTTGACGGTTGAAGATCCCATTGAGTTTGTTCACAAGCATAATCAGTGCATTGTTACCCAGCGCGAAGTCGGGCTCGATACTGAAAGCTATGATGTCGCGCTGAAGAATTCCTTGCGTCAAGCGCCAGATATGATTTTGATCGGAGAGATCCGCACTCCGGAGACCATGGAATACGCAATGAACTTTGCGGAAACTGGGCACCTGTGCATGGCGACACTGCATGCCAATAATGCCAACCAGGCACTGGAACGGATTCTTCACCTTGTACCGAAAGAGCGCCGTGAGCAGTTTTTGTTTGATCTGTCACTTAATCTCAAGTGTATTCTGGCTCAGCAGTTGATCCCGGACGCCCATGGGATGGGGCGGCATGGTGCTTTTGAGTTACTGATCAACACCCCACGAGTCGCGGACTTGATCCGTCGTGGTGAATTACATGAAATTAAAGACACCATGGCGAAATCTACTCAGTCGGGCATGATGACATTCGATCAGTCATTGTATGAGTTGTTCAGCAATGGAAAAATCACTGAGCAAGATGCCTTGCACCATGCCGATTCAGCCAATGATCTGCGACTGATGATCAAAGTGGGTAATAAAGATCAGCGTGCAAATAGCATGCTGTCTGGTGTGACGGTTGATATGGAATAACGCTGCAACACATTATAAGTTAACGATAAGAAAGCATTAGGGTTGTGATGATCCTAATGCTTTTTTTCGCTCATTTATTTATAGGGTTGATATTACGCTATTCATCCCTGCGTTCATTGCCGTGATATGACTAGAATGGAGCTTTTGAGTTCATGTTGTCCAAAAGCTGTACAAGCTGATCATCCCTTATTCTGTGCGGGATCCGCAACGATCATTTGAGTAGGTTGTTAATATGTGCAGGATTTGGCTGTCAGGGCGTGAAAAAGTTGTACGGAAAAGTAAGAGCTAGGAACGGGGTTAGAGGGACGAGTTTCTAGGAAAAGCGGGTTAAGAGCGGTCCTTGGCCCTGAGGTCCTCTATGGGTAAAGCAAGAGCTAGGGACGAGATTCGAGTCGAGGGACGAATTTCTAGGAAGAGTGGGTTAAGAGCGGAGGCTGCGCATTAATGATATAAAAAATGCCGGCTATCGCCAGCATTTTTTCAGAAGATTACTCTTCGTAATTATAAGGCTACAACGTTCGCAGCTTGCGGGCCTTTTTGGCCTTGTTCAACATCGAAAGAGACTTTTTGGCCTTCAGCCAAAGTCTTGAAGCCTTCAGAAGCGATAGCACGGAAGTGAACGAATACGTCAGCACCGCCGTTGTCTTGAGTAATGAAACCAAAACCTTTCTCTTCGTTAAACCATTTTACGATACCAGTTGTTTTATTAGACATAGTGTGTCCCTTATATTTAATTTCATGAGG
>NZ_JAKJSL010000073.1:0-13759 GCF_050336815.1 Photobacterium nomapromontoriensis | reverse complement strand
GTGCTTTCCCTTGGCGCTCTTCTCTTAGCTGGCGAACCCATTTATCCATCGTAGATTTGCCCACATTCATAGCTTGGGCCGCTTCAGTTACTGAGTAGTTTTGCTCTAGGACTAGCTGCGCTGCTTCTAACTTAAATTCTGCACTAAATAGTCGTCTTGTACGTTTTGTCATAATGTCACCTGTTAACTTATGAGGTGATGATATCACCTCTAACTAAGTGACCAAATTCACTATGCCACTACAAGCTCAGCCTCTAACTGTTCCTTTACTTTTTCGAAAGGTAAATTTTTCACCCTGCTATAAATCTTATCTACTAACCTGTTATCGACATCCTCATTAAAAATAAATTGAGAGATAGACTCTACATCAGCCCCAAATGTCCTCAACCTAGGAGAAACAATTGAGACTCTGTTATTTTCATCACTAAAAACATGCACTTGATCTCGGCTGACTTCTCGCACAAAATAAGCAGAATGTGTCGCAATTAATGCTTGAGACCCCGTTTCTTCAAGTAATGAATCCAATAGCTCTACAAAATCTGAAATCATATTTGGATGCATATGAGTTTCAGGTTCATCCAGCAATACAAAAGATCCGTTTTCAATATACAGGCAACAAAGCACAGCGAATTTAAAAAACGTTAGTTGCCCACTACTCATCGAGTGCAGTTCTTTAGAAAGAAGTATTTTAGGATCTGAACTCTTGTCAATACTTGCCCAGCGTTCGAGAGAGGCTTGCTCTCCACCACCATGGTGAAGCTTATAGAGTTGGATATACTTTTTATTACGAGTTTGTACAGCAATATTATTTACTGGCAAAACCTTGGAAATAGCCTCTATAAACAGTTCCCAACGAGAAGACGTACCAATCAAGTCATCACTGCGAGCTAATTGAACCAACATCTCATTAATTGACTTTGTTGCCTTTGCTCGCCCATTTCGTGTCAATGACAAACGTCGATAATAAAGCTTCTGGGTCGTTCTTCTCTCACCTGGAAACGTATTTTGAGTCTCACCCGGTGTCGCTATAGCTAATAAACGATTAATTAGAGGTCGTTCGTTTTTATCACCAGCAGTTAGTGAGATTGAGTTGTCTGGATATCTAAGAGCAGCACGGCAGAAAGATTTTAGAGCCTGACTTTTACCTAATCCATTTTTACCGATTAAAATATTTATTCTTTTAGGTATATAACCGGATTGCTCATAATCCAAATTAATTTCATGCGTATTTTCAAAGCCTTCAAGGCTATACTTTAGAGTTAGCTTTTGAGATATACCATCAAACTTTTCGTCTTCAACACCACCTAAGATGCTATCAGCATTGCTAAAGGCAAAGAAAGCCTCAGAGTTACGCATAAATCCCAGAGTAAAGACTTCAGTATTTATTGCGTGATCAAACCAACTTGTTCTCTTATCTTTGTGCAAGACAACATCATTGGTGACGCTTAATACCTGCTCTAATACTTCAGAACCTAAAGAAGAGACTGCAGTCCTATAAGCCTGCATATCTGGAAGCATCGTAAAAAAGCCAAGCTTATCAAGCTCTTCTTTCACCTCTAAAGAATTTATAAGGGGTAACATATCCATTAAAGAAGTAGATTTATAGTTTATATTCTTAAACCTTTCATCAAGTCCTACACTTTCGGGCTCAAAGAAACCAATTAACATTCTGATTTCAAAAGGTCTATCATCCTGGGGATTAATTAATCTACAAACACAATGAATTTTGTAGCCAAAGTCATTCCAAGAGCTATCATCTGCCCACAACAGAACTTCGTTTTCTTTCGGCCACCTGTTATCTTCAGTAAAAGACAAGTAGAATTTATTTTCTTCCATACTCCAACATCATCCTATGATAATTAGTTCAATAGAAACTCATATATCCCAACATCGGGATTAGTTCAAATCACCGAGCAGTCGGTGGGAATTATCAATACAGCTTTTTAATGCGTCTCAGGCCCTAACGCTCTTACAGCCCTTCGGCTGCAAGAGTGGCTGGGGTAAGCGTGATCAAGCTTAACTGGCGAATAGGCTCATAGTAATACGGCTTGTTCAACAATGGCATCAGTCAGATGCAATTGAGTTTTCTGGGACTCTTTTAAACGCGCTTTGAGTTGGTCGCAAAACGCCATCAGTTCGCCTACTTTTCTGACAATATATTTCTTTTCGTTATCAGGCGGAACCGCTATTAAACAACCTCTAAGCTGAGTTTTATTGATAGACGCCAAATTGGTTGTCTGCTTACTAGAGCCTGCAAAATAGTCTCTAGCAAAAGGTCCATTGAGGTACATTTCGAGCCAAATCTCACTTTGCTCGCTCAGATATGGTCTTGCTTTAAATACATGGTTTTGGTGAGCCATATAAGGCGCTTCAGTACGCCAAATAGCTGTTCGACCAACTTTATCCCAATCGCCGCCTTCCGTAATTAACAGGTCGCCAGCTTCGACAGCATATTTTTCCAACTCATCTACCGGGAGATCGATTTCTTTGACGTTTTGAAGATTCAAATAACCACGTTGAACGTTTGCAACACTTAAATATGGGATAGTCTTTAGTTCTCGACCTGCGAGTTTCCTTCCCTTAGTGATACCACTCTGAATCTCTACAACATCTTCAAACCGACACCACTTCCACCCCTTCGGCAGTTCAAATGGCTTTTCATCCTCAGTAATCGGCGGCAGGGCTTTTTGTTTTTTGATTTTCTTCTCTTTCACCAACTGCGCTTTTTCTTCGGCAATGCGCTCAAGCAGCTTTGCTGCAGGCTCATCAGTTGAGTCTTGCGGCACCAGCTTACCCATGACCGCCAGTTGCAGGATGGTTTGTTTTAGTTGATCGATGCTCGCTTCGGTGGTGAACAAGGTATCGAAGTGCTCACTGATTCGAGCCCAGTTTTGCATCAGCTCATCGGCATCAGCAGAATTGGTTAGCGTGTCTAACAGCGTTGTTACCAATACCTGATGCGCTTCAATGCTAGCTTCGCTTTGTTGCTCTAGTTGGTCGCAGAGCGTCATCAGTTCATCGACTTTGGCGACGATGCGGTGCTGTTCGGAAAGAGGGGCTATTGGCACCAACAGTTCCTCCCATTTACCTCTATTGATAATTGGTGTTGCTGAACCCGTGGCTTTATCTAAAAGACCTTCATAAAAAGAATTTGTTGATACTGCCGCATAAAGGTAATCAGATTCCATTATCAAAGGTCTTAACGCATTGATTTGTTGGTTAAACCCAATAGTCTGAGTTGCTATCGCAGCCTTACCAATCGAGCCACCAATACAAACCATCAAGATATCACCTTGAACAGCTTCAGTACTGTGTAGCAGACCTTCGGAGCTCAGAAATTTTTCAGCTTCTAATAGTTGACCGTTCTGCGTAATCTGTCCCGGACCAATAAAAGGCAACGTTCCTTCAAAAAACTCAGTCTGTTTAGTACTTGGAGTTTTACCTGTTGCACCAATACCTGCATTTCCTAACCTTGACCAAGCCCACCCTTGAGGCAAAATAAAAGGTTCATCTTCATTGGCAATCTTCGATGGCGGCTTCGATTTCTTAATCTTCTTCTCTTTCACCAACTGCGCTTTTTCTTCCGCAATTCGTTCAAGCAGCACAGAAGCAGGCTCATCTGTCGAGTCTTGAGGCACCAGTTTCCCACGCACCGCCAATTCTAAAATCAGCTCACGCAATTTCTTAATCCCATACAGCTCACGCTTTTTGCTGCTACCACGACCAGAGGCTGATTTTGTTTTTACCGTCGATGTCCATACATCAATATTGTCAGTAATTAAGCGTTCAACAGACATTACTTACCCTCGCCTGTTGTGTTTGATGCCAATGCTGCGCCTAAAATATCTTTAAGCTGATTACGAAGCGTAGAGATCTCTTGCTGCTGTTGTTGATAGCTTGCCAGTAGTTCTTCTGGGTCAAGCGTTACCACTTCACCTTGATGTGGGTTTTTAATATCAAGGTTGAAGTTACGCGCAATAATGTCGTCAATCGACACTTTCCACGCATGCTCATTTTCAACACGCGATGCAAAGCCGTCTGACTCTGCGCCCCACCAATCGATCTCTTGTTGGAACTCTTCGAACTTCATCGGTTTGGTTTTGCTGTAGTTCTTCACGCCAGCTGGGTATGGATGCTCGTAGAACCACACATCTTTGGTCGGCTTACCTTTAGTGAAGAACAGAATATTGGTTTTGATGCCCGTGTAGGGGTTAAACACACCATTTGGCAGGCGCACGATGGTGTGCAGGTTACACTCCTCACACAGCATCTTTTTGATTTTGGTTTTTACGCCTTCACCAAACAAGGTGCCATCTGGCAATACTACCCCTGCACGACCGCCATCTTTACCGTCAGCGCCGTTATCCAGCACTTCTACAATCAATTGTAAGAACAGGTCGGCGGTTTCACGGGTTTGCATCTCTGCGGGGAAGTTCTTTTCAATACCGTCTTCTTCGGTGCCACCAAACGGTGGGTTGGTCGCAATCACATTGATGTTGCTGTCCCAGCTTGAAAGCGGCTTGTTGAGCGTGTTGCCGTGTTTGATTTGCACAGGCACTTCAATGCCGTGCAGCATCATATTGGTAATACACAGCAAGTGAGGTAGCTGTTTCTTTTCAACGCCGTGGATCTGCTTTTGTAGCGTTTTATGATCAGCCGCCGTTTTTACATAGTTGTCTTTAACGTGATCAAACGAACAAGCAAGGAAGCCACCTGTACCCGTTGCAGGGTCCATAATCGTTTCACCCAGTTTTGGGTCTAAACGGTTAACGATAAAGCGAGTGACCGAGCGAGGGGTGTAGAATTCGCCTGCATTGCCTGCACTTTGTAAGTCTTTCAGGATTTGCTCGTAAATATCACCAAATAGGTGGCGCTCTGAAGAATCTGTAAAGTCGATTTCATTGAGCTTGTTGATCACTTGGCGCAGCAGTGTGCCGTTTTTCATGTAGTTGAACGCATCGCTAAACGCTTCTTTCACCACATAACCACGCGGGTTGAGATCAACGGGTGCGGTGAGGTTTTTCAGTTTGTAAAACAGATCGTCGTTTACAAATTCAAGCAATGCATCACCGGTAATGCCTTCGGCATCCTGTGCCCAGTTACGCCACAGGTATTTTTCAGGGATCGGTGTTTTGTAATCGTCCAGCTCCAGTTCTAATTCTTCTTCCTGTGCATCAAACACTTTGAGGAACAACAACCAAGACATTTGCCCCAAGCGCTGGGCGTCGCCATCAACACCGGCGTCTTTACGCATAATATCTTGAATAGATTTGATTACTGAGCTGATAGACATGTTTAACTACTTTAGCTAACTAAAAATTAGGCCGAATTATAACAGAACTTAACTCGATAAATTGAAGCTAGGTCTATGAATATGTGGCATACACTGTGTTTTAGTCATAACATTGCTTATTAAATTATCTTCATATATATAAACTTGGCTACGAAATGAAAATAGAATGTCCGCATTGTCAAAAAGATAATGACATCGAATTCGCTGAAAATATCTCTTGCTCAGAGTGCAACAAAAACTTCAAAGGTTATAAATTCAGCAAACGAAAAATAGTATCCACCAGCACTGCGCTGTTGGTAGGAGCATTAGGAAGTCACGCGATTGCAACTGGATTAGATCAAGAAAGGTATCCACTCGACGTTGAATACGCCATTGTCGACACTTGTGTGAACTCCTCTAAAAATATGGTTTCTGTACACTGGTATGAAAGCAAACGAGAAGCTTGTTTATGCGCATTAGAAAAAACAGAAAATGATGTGTCATATTCAGACTATAAATCAGACAGCTCGGCATTCCTTAATACGTTTAAACAATACTCCGGAAAATGCTCATAGTAAGAGAGGCAGCCTATGCTACCTCTCTTTTAATCATTAACGCTTAGGTGTGTTACCACGCCCTTTCCCTGATGGATTAGGTGTTTTGCTTGGGTAGTTTGGGTTTGGTTGGCTCATGATGGTTTCCTCTATTTAGATTGCTTTTGGTTCTTGGCAGCAGCGCGCTGCGCACGACCCGCGAAATCACCTTTAGGAACTTGCCCACCATTTTGTTTTGCGACATTACCTTGGATGCGAGCAGCGGCTTCTGGTGTCATTTGAGCTTTTGATTTAGTCATGATGTTTTCCTTTATGATTTCGTAAATAATGCGTCTTCGCTAAGACGAGGTAATAATAACTAAGGGGGTGGGGACAAATGGGGACAGCTAAGAAACAACACCAAATTCAACAAGCGTTGAATGCGTTAGGGTGGAGTCATAAGGTCTTTGCGGAAATTGTTTATGAAGAGTTGTATGGGGATGAGTACGGGGGATCGCTTGAAACAGATACAGAGGTAATCAGGAAGCTCGCCGCTAATATCAAGAAACAGCTACAACGCCCCTCGACACCAGAAGAATTACTCGATCGATACTTAAATACCTTGTCTGAACACCCAGATTATCAATCGCTTAACCTGGGAAAAATCATTCCACAGTATGTTGCACACACGTGCTTGCATGATGAGATAATAAATGAATTGAAGGCAATATCATGTGCTCTGGACGAGTGATGATAAATAGCTACACGTGACAAGACGGCGACCAAGCCGTCTTGTCATCAAAGGCACAATTAGGCTAATTGATAAATTGCCGCTTCTAATTCATTCACTGCTTCTAAGTATTGCGGTTTACCACCAAAGCCTTTTTTGATGATTTCTGCCATACTGCCAAGTTCATTGAATGGGGCAACTTTCAGAACAGTGATATTCTCCACTTCTGAAACCCCTTCATCGGCATATTTGTCTAATAGGTTGTGCAGTACTTGCTGGGCGGTTTTACCGTATTTGGTGAAGTAATTACGTTTTTTGACATTCTCTGCACGTTCTTTACGGGTCAGGGCGGGTTGGTCGTACACTACGTGGCAAATCATATCGAACGGGTCCATCTCTTTACCCACTTCATCTTCCAACGCTTCCCACAAAATACCCGCTTGTGCGAGTTCATCAATAATGGCTTGCTTGCGCTCTGACTCATTCCACCGCTTGGTGAATTCATTTAAAGACGCAAACTGTTTCACCATGGTTTTACGGGTATAGTCCTTAAACGACTCCGTCACCAATTTGCCATCGGAATCATAATATTGAACACGTTCAGCCAATGCTTTTACCGCAACACCATTGACGTGAAACTTGCGTACTTTGTTTTCATCTTGCCAATCATCACTGTTGTCTGAACTGCTGCCAGAACCATCACCTGTTGGTGGTGTCGAATCATAAGGCGCTTCAGGTTCTTGGATTGAATTAGGATCTATCTCTTCATCACCAAATGGGTTGTTGATATCAATATCATCCATACCATCAATGATGTCATCTAATCCCTCATCCGTTTCAAAATCTTCCGGCGTTGTCGTTTTAACTCGCTCGGGCGTACCATCAAAACGCTCATCGGCGAACAGCTCGGTGGCTTTTTTGAAATCTAAAATCGTGAACCACAGTTTGCCATAGCGGTCATCAATACGCGTACCACGACCAATGATTTGCTTAAACTTGGTCATTGACTGAATACCTTGATCAAGCACCACAAGCTTACAGGTTTTGGCATCTACACCCGTGCTCATTAGCTCGGATGTTGTCGCGATAACGGGGTATTTTTTCTTCGGGTTGATGAAGTTATCCAGCTGAGCTTTGCCTATCTCATCATCACCGGTAATTTTCATTACGTACTTATCGTTCTTCTTCACCTGATCTGGATTTAGATTAACCAGTGCCCGACGCATACGCTCTGCATGATCAATGTCATTACAGAAGACGATGGTTTTAGCCATTGGGTCAGTACGTTTTAAGTAGTTGGTAATGGTTTGAGCGACCAACTCTGTGCGCTCATCAATTACCATGGTGCGATCAAAATCTTTCTGGTTATAGATTCTGTCTTCAATCACTTCGCCGTGTTTATCAGTTTGCCCTTTGGTTGGTCGCCAACCTTGAACATCAACATCAATATCGACACGCACAACTTTGTACGGGGCTAAGAAGCCATCTTCTATGCCTTCTTTTAGTGAGTAGGTATAAACCGGATCACCAAAGTATTCGGTATTAGACACAACATCCGTTTCTTTCGGAGTCGCGGTCAAACCGACTTGGGTTGCCGAGCTAAAATACTCAAGAATTTCACGCCATGCGCTGTCTTCCGATGCGCTGCCACGGTGGCATTCGTCTATGATAATGAGATCAAAGAAATTCGAGTCAACTTGCTTATAGGCTTTTTGTTCTTCTTCTGGTCCAGTTAATGCCTGATACAAAGCAAGATGTACTTCAAAAGCCGGATCAACTTTACGCCCAGTCACTTTGGTCATTGCGGTACCAAAAGGCTGAAAATCGTTGGTTTTGGTTTGATCAACAAGAATGTTTCTATCAGCAAGAAACAGAATGCGTTTTTTCGCTTTTGCTTTCCATAACCGCCAAATGATTTGAAAAGCGGTGTAGGTTTTCCCCGTTCCGGTTGCCATGACGAGTAGTACCCGGTCTTGCCCTGCTGCAACGGCTTCGACTGTTTTGTTGATAGCCTGTAACTGATAGTAGCGAGGAGACTTACCACTGCCATCATCGTGATAATCTTGCGTGATCACGGGTAAATGCTCAGTTTTGTATCCCTTCCAAATACAGTATTTATCCCACAGCTGTTGTGGTGTAGGGAAATCTTCTAAGCGAATTTCTGTTTCAAGTTGAGTTGGGTTAGTCAAATCTCTAAAGATAAAACCATCACCATTGGATGCGAAAACAAAAGGCACCTCTAACAAAGAGGCGTAATCGATTCCTTGCTGCATGCCTTTGCCAATTTCATGTTTGTTCGCTTTCGCTTCAACCACCGCCAGCGGCATACTCGGCTTATGATAAAGTACGATATCAGCAGATTTGACCTTCTTTCTAGCCGCCGCCTGACCACGAACAATCACTTTACCATCACGTAATTTCACCTCTTGGCGAATTTGGGTCATATCATCCCAACCCGCATCTTTAATAGCAGGCAGGATATATTTTGTGATGATGTCTGTTTCTGATAGTTTTGCTTTATTGATATTCGTGACCATACAACTGACCCAAAGAAACCGTTTAGCCGCCAAGTATATAACAGTGTTCATATTAAACCGAGCACATTACCTTTACTATCATGGGGTTATTATGTGCTAGTCATCACATTTCACGCTTGGATATTGACTCTCTTCCCACTCCTCATTCTAACTAAAAGCCGCTATCACCCTTTGCCTAAAACGGCCTAAACGAAGCTCGTCAACTGCTACAGAGTAGCCAGACAGCGATTCAATGCGGCTGGTCCCGATGTCATCCCATGCGATACCCATCTTTGCAGGCTTTAAGGCTTCAATATGTGCCCCTGATGGAGCGGTATTAGGTTGGAATGAATCATATACTTCATCTTTTTTTCGGTTGATGAACATGCAGGTTTCTGGAATATCTTGTTCTATCCGCTCAGCAAAACCAACGAGGCTTTCCTCTGCAAAGGTGAATAGCCACGCTTCTTGATTGGGCGAATCGTTAACCCTCAGTATTCTGCCGAGCACTTGCCTGAAATACAGCTCGGTTTTAACCGCACTCATGTGGCAACAGACTTGAAGCCGTGGAATATCGGTCCCTTCGCTGATCATCCCCACACTCACTATCCATTGCGTATCCGACTGTCTAAATGATTCTATCTCTTCCAGCGGGGCTTCATGGCGATACGTAACAATACAAGCAGATTGCCCAAACTGGTTGATCAGCAACGACTGGATAGTTTTGGCATGCTGAACGGATGCCGCAACAACCAACCCACCGGCTTTGGGTGACTCCATTCGGATCTGTTCCAATTTATCGCAACTTAATCCCAATAAATAATTCATCGCATTGTCGTTGTGAATAACACTTTGATAGGACACATGAGATTGTTTTATCAACTCTAAAATGGATGAAAAAGATTTCATCTCTTCCCCCTCAGAGACCGAAAGGTGTTCATTATCGATAAGAACAATTTTGGGTAAACGACATACTTTGTCATCAATGGCTTGTTTGAGGCCATAGCTAAAGTCACACCGCACCTGTCCTTCTGGATCGGTATATGTTGCCATCGCAATGGGCACAGAGTCTGACCGCCAAGGCGTGCCTGACAAAGCTAACGTATATTTAGCGATACTTTGTAGTTTGCTGATGACTTGCTCTCCCCACACATTAGAGCGACCTTCATCATCAGCAGAGCAATGATGAATTTCATCAAACACAACAAATAAGCGGTGTTTTTTTACTGTGTTCCAGAAATTGTCATCAAGAAAACGAATCGTCTGATACGTATAGGAAGCGCCAAGAGAGCCTAAACCGCCATTAAAAGCGCAGCCTAGCATCCAAGAAAAGGTACTCTGTATTCCTTGAGCAATGGTCAACGATGGAGAGAAGCAAAGCACCAAATCAATCTCATCTTGTTCAATAAGATGCTTGGCCAACTCAGCAGCCATTACCGTTTTTCCGGCTCCCGGTGTCGCCTGACAGAAATAATGAGTTTGCCCTGAGCGGTACAGGGCAAGGGCTGCATTAACACATTCAGATTGCCAAGGCCTTAACATGATGCTGTCGCCGGAGATCTCAACGTTTGTATAGCGTTAGAAAGCGCATTCATTTTTCCTAGTAACTTGGCTGAGCGCTCTTTCGCTTCGGTAAACAGCGGCAACAGGGCATCATGGTTTTCAGGGAACCGGGCTATCAATGATTGGTACTCTTCTACTTCACCCAGTGTTATTGCAAGTTCACCTTCGTGCTGTTTCTTCTCTTTGGCCAATGCCATCAAGGAGCAAGGGTATGGCGCCAACGCACGATCCTGAAGCAATAGCGTTTGCTGAGGTTTTAACTGCAACACTAACTGCTTGAAAACCTCGCTTTGAGCGTATTTTTTAGCCCGACCATTACCACTAGGCATCAGCCACCCTCTACGTTCAAAAGACATGATATGCCTGTAAACAAGTCGACGAGCCTCATCCAAGTTTGTCAGGCTGCTATCTGAAGCAACCAGTTCGTCACGCGCCTCTAATACAGAAAAGTCATCCATCTCTTTTTCTATCAATAACTTATACATATATGGATTTATGGCTTTAATTTGTTTCATTGAGACACTTTCAAGATTTAAAACTTAGGATTGCTAAGTATACAAAAATCAGTAAAACTTAGACAATCTAAGTTATCTATAGGTTGATAAGAAATGTCTAAGTGCAAAAGCCCAACCCAATCCCAGCGAGGCTCAAAGCTGCGCGTAAAAAAGCCAAAATCACCCAAAAAGATCTCGGGGTGAAAATTGGTATGGAACAAAGCTCGGCGAGTGGGCGAATGAATCACTATGAGAAAGGCAGACATGTTCCCGATATCGGTACACTACGCCGTATGGCCGATGAGCTTAATGTACCGCTAAACTATTTTTTCTGTGATAGCGAGCTAAGTGCTGAATTGGCGTGTTTGATCGAAAAGATGAGTGATGAAGAGAAGGCTGCGTTGCTGGCGTCTTTGGGCGGTTAGGCTTAGCCTACTAGCTGTTTGATTGTTAATGCATTGAATATCTGGCCAACAAACTTGAGCTCACCAGTCTCTGCATCCGGTACATATTCCTCATAGGACTCAATTTGCTTGATCACTAGTTCATTGATGTCAGTAGAAAATGGGTTTATCTCATCTAAACCAAAGATCATTTCATAACCTAAAATAAAATCTTCAAGCTGGATGGCAGACTTCCTAGCAGCCAAAGCGGATTCAAGCCCTACAGCTATCAGCTCTTTTAGCATTCCAAGCATGCCATGGCTGGCTGCTAGTAGCCTCATTGCCATTTCAACATCCGCAAAATCAAAGTCAAAGGGCAGCGGTACTGCACCTTCCATTGCCTCTAGTAGGTCTAAGTATCTATCAATTGACGCTTCATCCGTGATTTTGATGTATGGTAATTCCCGCTTTACCATGATCCTCCTATCCCACTGGGAGTCTTCGAGTATCAACTTCGCACTAGGAATACCCACAAAAACAATCGGTAATCGACATTCATCACTGATCATTTTCAGTCTATCTCGAATATCTTGTCGTTCTTTATGCCTGGTACATTCAAAAAGCTCCTGACACTCTTCAATCACCAATAACTTCAGCTCTGTTTGCTTAACGCATCTAATTACATAATCTATTAATCCAAGAACAGACCCCTTGGCTCGGTGATTTTTGTAGACGTCGAGTTCATTCACCATCCAAAGTAACGTTTCCTGCAAAGTAGGTCGAACACGAGTGAGCAATACTTCATCTTCTGATAGGTATTCAGACATATAATGTTTGATTAACGCCGACTTACCCGACCCCGTTCCACCGGTTAACAACATTGAAGGCACGAACGATCCAAATCGACGACGCTTAACTAACCAATCGAGGCCTGAAAATACTTTATCTACCTCAGGGTAGATGGTAAATGACTCATGGTAGATCGCTAGCGTGGTCTCAATGGACGGTTCGGGATTTAAATCAGACATTAGCCTTTCCTCTCTTTTCTTCGCCGATTCCATTTAGAGCGAAAGTCCTCAATCGGATTAACCTCTTTCTCAGTCGGTGAACCAGAACTATGACTCGTAGAGGTACTATTCGGAAGCTTATCAGCCAATTTTGCTTGGGGCGTATCACTATTTACACCTGATATTTCCGCAATTTTCTTGGTAGCTTTAGCCTTGCGCTTTCGCTCTGGAAAAGACATATTCCTCAGATTCTCATGCTCTGATTGAATTCGTTCATGCAACGCTAAACGTGCTTTAGCTAATGACAGTACGTTGATCTCACCATCTATATAGTCTCTATGGGCTTTAACTAACTTTTCGTGCTCACATAAACTTAATTTGTGGGTATAGCCTTTCGAATCCTTGCTTGGAACTTCAATGTACCCTTGTAACTCCTCCAAATAGATATAAATTGTCGATATGTCATCAGGATCTACTTTAATTTTCTTAATAGCGGATGCTTTTGTTTGAGGGTATTCCTTTCGGTATTGCATTAACGCAGTTGAATCATAATCTATGTGCTTAAACTTAATTCCCTTACTTGTTAGTTTTCGATGATGGATACTTCCCATCACAATGGTAAAACTCAGTTCATTCTCAGGTAAAAGCTGTAATGGAGGCAAAACCTCATAACTTTTCTTCCAATACAGGTTGGGGATCCGAGTCTTGCGACTATCTGCGCTAGCATTGTGCACATCGACAATCCAGCGGTGCAATTCTTCAACAAATACACTAAAGCGCATAACCGCATCTTTTTCTGGCTTATAGTCTTCCTTTTCAAGGACATTAGAAAATGTCTTGCCAGGAACCCAACCAACGATGCCCTGAATAAGCTCTCCAAACTTTCGCTCTACAAACGGCTTCAACCACGGTTTTCTAACCTTATTAAATACAATATTAATACCTGCTTCTAAGCAAGAATCTTCTAGACTTTGAGACCAAAACTCTGCGCCATTATCAACAACGAGGTTTTCGATTTTCCCATTACCGGTGTTTTTCAAGGTAGTTGTCACTAGTTGGTCGATTATTAAGCTGCTTCTCTTTCGGGATTTAAGTGTACTGCCCCGATAGGCTGGCAGTTCCTAATATTCTTTGACCAACGTTCTGGTTTCTTGCTTCGATGTGCTGATAACACCTTCTCTCGACGGCTCAGTATTTCTGTATCTTTTCCACTGTGTCGTTCTGACGGCGTAATGTAATTTAGGCGGCTATGCTTATGTTC